>JBPCXM010000721.1:0-4891 GCA_051008535.1 Pseudomonadales bacterium
CGCGGCGCAGTAACCTGTGCGCGTTGCAACAATAGCTCAAAGCGCGCATCCAAGTCTGCATCGCCACTATTCGCTGCCGATAATGTGACTTGCTGACCGACTATCGGCGCCAGATCAGAGTCTACTGCGTAAACGAAATCAATCACATTTTGCTTGGCTTGTTCGCTGCTAAACACAAAACCCGCGCCACCCAGAGTTGCGGAACTACTGGTGAAAAACGTCGTTAATGTATCTACCGCGCCATCGTGCAAATAGCCAAAGCCACGGATTTGCGGTCCCATTTGCGGGCGACCGTCGTTGGCGCGGTTAGTGCTGCCAAACATACCCACTTTTTGATACGCATTGCGTATATGTGGCACCTTAAAGTCTTCGGCGATATTGGAACCCTCTACGCTCATGAGACCACCAGTGCCGAATTTGCCTTGCAGAGGGTCCAGCTCATGACATTTATTGCACCTGAAAAGCGCCCCGCCGGTGGTAAGAACATTAAAGTAGGTGTTCTCACCATCCGCCTGTGTCGCGGTCAAAGAGTTATCCAGGTTGCGAATTGGGCTGGGTGGATAGGTAATCTGCAAAGCGTATTTTGCAAACGCGTCCATTTGTTGTTCACTCAGTTCGTCTGCGCGGCCTAACAATCCAACAAAGGCGACATTGAAATCCTCAAAAGCCTGCTCTTCCAGGGTTTCATCGGCATCGGCGCTGACACCGGTGCGATCGCCACGCCAGTGCATCGGGCCGTTACCCCGCATACCGCGAAATGACTGCGTGGTCATCGGTCCTTTCATGGGGTGAAACGTTGGAATCTTACCGACATCGAGCGCATACTCACGTGGGTTGTCTTCTACCTTCCCATCGGGATCACCGAGGTCCCATGCCAGGTGGTCCACATCACCGAAGATATGGCAGCTGGCGCAGGACGAGTCACCACGACTCGAGGTCAACGCCGCATCGTATAGAAACTGTCGCCCTTCGACGACGATATCCGGTTCTGGATTGTACATTTGCACATGGCTTATCTCACTGCGCGTTTTGGTATCGACAACTGAAATGCCGTTATCAAAGCGCGTTAGCACATATAAACGTTGCTTTGCCTCATCAAGCGCAACACCGCTGGGGCCACCCGCGCTAAGTGAAATATAATCGGCATTATTCGGCACAAAAGAGTTATCTTCTATCTGTGCAGTGTTAAATACACCGACCTTGGCCGAGCTAAACGCAGCCACATACAGCGTTTTGCCATCTTCGCTGACAATCATTTGTAACGGCATAGCGAGACTGTTGGCATTCTCTTCCGCTGTGCCAAGCGCTTGATCATAGCTGCTGATATGTTTATTCAAATGCCGCGGTGCAGCACTGTTGCCATCTACTACTGTTATTCGATTCTCAGCGAAGTGACCGCGCACAGTAGTCGACGTCGAGCCTTCCCCCTCGAAACGCACTTCGTTGCGCGCCTCCAAATTGCTGACATATAACTTGTTGCTGATCGGATTCACGACCATATTTAGCAAAGTCGTACCGACGCCACTAACTGCGCTCAGTTGGCGCGGTGGATTCGCACTAGCGTCTATTACGAAAACGTCGTTGTCAGGCAGGGAGAAACGTACACGATCGTTCCAGCTTTTGGCTGCCGTACCGGTTACGGGGTCGCCGCTGTCCATCCAGTCGGTGCCGTTAAATCTAACGATTAGACCATTGCGCGGCGCCGTCGCGCCGTCGGCGCTGGCAAGGGGTGGCGCCTTGTCGAGGCCACCTTGCCGCGGAGCACCGAACAGGGTCGTGGTTTGGTTGCCCGAGTTTAAAACCGCTGCGTACACTCGCGAACCATCGGCATTTACCGCCAGCCCACGCGCCGTATCGCCAAACATGTTAACGATTTCCAGCGGCGTACCGCCCAAGGCAGCGCCCAGATTATTGGCATCAAATACCCATACATCGGTACGGCCGACACTGGCAGTTTTCAGTTGCGGGTCGAACGGCGCGTTTTGCCCGCGATGCGCGGCGGTAATGAAAGCGCGCTCACCACCGCTGCCGGCAAACACAATATCGCGAGGCTCATCACCGACCAGCAGCGTGCGCACGACGCGCGCCGGGCTTTGCCCCACATCAACAATGCTGACACTGTCAGACAGATGATTGACCACCCATAATTCATCATTGCGCAACGCCAATGCGACCGGCTCCATTCCTACATCGACTGTTTCGAGGTGACTTAAGCCTGAATCGCTGGTTGTGAAAATCTCAAGTCGATTGTCAGGCGTATTCAAAGAATAGAGGCGGGTTTTATCAGCCGATAATGCAATAGGTCTGACTTGACCCGACTCGAACGTGGTAAATGCAGCTTTTTCCGGGGTTAATGCTGGCGGCGGATCAGCGGGCGCAGGATCGGCTGGAGTTTGTGCCGGTGGTGCGGTTGGCGCACTTGTGCTGTCATTATTTGAATCACCCGACCCGCTGCAAGCGGATAAACATAGAAAGGTTACCACCACAACAGCGCGAGCTACTAGCAAATAAATTCTGCCTGTCATCTTAGTTCTACTCATACCTTATTGTTGCTGGCAAGGGTGGCATAGTTAGCCGCCGTAGTCACTATTGTATATTTTGCGATCACAAAATTGTAGGTATAGGCATAAACTATGCTATTTCGGTACGCGTGCACCTAATTTGTCACGATTTACAATGCTTTACACAATCGGCCTTTCATTTACTGCGATTTATACTATTATTGACTTGAGATTTAAATAAAAGGCCTTGTACGTGAAGTTCGCGATAAAAGGTTAGCCGCTCAGTAGTAACGTTGTAGAGCGATTATTTAGAGCTGTAGGCCTGCCACAAGCAGGCTTTCTAAAACTAAAGCGCCCAGCAGTATCGGGCGCTTTTTTTTCTGGTCGAAAAAAGCTCCTGCGTTTTCGACACTTCCGCCATTCCTGGCGGTCGTACAGGAAGTACGGTATGTCGCAAGAGGCACGACTGCATGGATGCAGGAGGTAGAGCAATGCAGGAGCAATTGCCGAGGATGCCGGTAGCGACGCCTTCCAACACGCACAATCTACCTTTAACTAATTGCCAGACAGCCACTAGCCCAACTCGCCCGCCGTTTGCTCCTCGAGAAACGGATAATCGGTATAGCCTTTTTCACCCGGCGTATACAGGGTTTTTGCGTCGAATTCGTTGAGCGAAGCACCCGTTTTAAAACGCTCGACGAGATCTGGATTGCCAATATAGTGGCGAGCGTACGATACCAAATCGCCCGCATCCTGCTGCACCAGCTCGGTACCTTTGGCAAAATCCAGACTCTCATTGAGGATCAGTGGGCCCAGAAAACACTCACGCGCTAACTCGTAGGCATTCAACTCGGGCAGTGGTGATTGAATCACATGCACATAAGCCAGGCCGTGCGGGTTAATGTGCATCAGCAGGTTGCGATAGGTTTCTACCGGATCATCATCGTAACAGTCGTTAAACGGGTTGCCCGGGCAAATACGCAGGCCAATGCATTCAGGGCCGCGCACGCTGCTCATCGCCTCAAGCACTTCAACAGCAAAACGCATACGGTTTAGCAGGTTACCACCGTATGGGTCGTTGCGTTTATTGGTGCCGGTCGACAGAAATTGCATGGGCAGGTAGCCGCTGGTGCAATGCAGTTCCACCCCGTCGAAGCCTGCAGCTAAGGCGTTATCGGTCGCGTGGTAATACTCTTCGATAACCGCTGGAATTTCATGCAGCGCCAGCTCGCGCGGTTCATCGAACGGCAACATACCCTGCTCGGTAAACATGTCGCCCTTGGCGGTAACGACTGATGGGGCTACCGTTTCAGCGTCTTCGTCTTTATTGGCATGATGCGCGACTCGCCCGCAGTGCATGATTTGCAGGAATATCTTGCCGCCTTCCGCGTGCACCGCGTCCGTTACTTTCTTCCAGGCGAAAGTCTGCATCGCCGTATGAATACCCGGGGTGCGGCAATACCCCTTGCCGTGGCGGCTCGGTTGGGTACCCTCAGTGATAATTAAACCAGCACTGGCACGTTGCTTATAATATTCAACGTGTAATGCCGTAGGAACATCGCCCTCGCCGGCCCGACTGCGTGTCATGGGCGCCATCACAATGCGATTGCTCAATGTGATGGCGCCTAATTGATAGGAATCGAATAAGCTCGTGGAGGACGCCATGTTATTTTCCAAATCTGATCACCACAACGCGACTATTACAAACCAACAGCGAAATACACGCAAGCGCAAATGCGACGAGTTTTACCAAAGAATAGAGAACTTGTGGATTTGTTCGCAAAGGCAGAAAGTGGCCGGTTAAATCGATTTATTTTCCATCATCTACGTCACCATCAAGCTCAAACACCATAAACGCATTGCCCGCTTGCTGACCAAATACTTCGTAGCCCGAAGTCACAAACAACTGGCCACCAGCCAAGTAGACACCTCCCAGGTCAATACTGCCACCTTTAGTATCAACATCATTGACCGATTTGAATTCCTGCGCGGTATCGTACTGCCATATCAGCTTGCCGCTGTCGGCGGAAAAAGCGTAGATCACACCGTTTAGCGCCGGTGCGAATACCAGATCGTCGGTAACTGTCACGGCGGCAGAGAAACCTGCCAAGCAATCGTCACTCTCCTTACACTCGACGGGAGACGATGTAAACCACAAGGTCTCACCAGTACGGATATCGACTGCATGAAGACCCGGCTCGGCTTCGCCCTGGGCGTCTTTACCAAGCAATTGAACCGAGCGGTCGCTAATCGGTACATAGAGCACGCCTTTTTTGTTATCCACCCCCATACTGAAATGCACGCCACCGAGTTTGCCACCGCGGCCAAACTTACGCGCCCAAAGCAGCGCCCCCTCTGTATCCGGATCTAACGCATATACCATGCCGGAC
>JBPCXM010000722.1:0-12326 GCA_051008535.1 Pseudomonadales bacterium
CCGCATGGAGAGCGACCAGGGAGTTTGCGTAAAGATTGTTGCCCTCGCGCTCGCCGCCATAAAAATCCGGGCTTGCCGAACCGGTCGGAACATAAACGAGACCGAGTTTTGGATCGGCAGCAAGCGGTGCCCAGGCGTTGGCCGATCCATTCTTCGCCGCTTCCTTATTCTTCCAGCTGGCATACGCCGGGTCACTTGCATCGCGTGGTATCGGATCCCAGCGCCAGCGCTCTTTTCCTGTTCTCGCGTCAATGCCGCGAACAATGCCTAGCTCGGTTTCCACCGCGCGGTTATCGCCGATCGCCGATCCTACGACCAGTGTATCGCCTACTATGACTGGCGGTGAGGTCACCGTGTAATTTATCGAGTCATCGACTTTGGTGCCAATGTCTTTATCGAGGTAAATTTGACCGTCGTCACCAAAGCCAGCACAAGGCCTTCCTGTAGTACCGTCGAGCGCGATCAACCTTGCATCGAGCGTACCGACAAAAATTCGATGGCGGCATGGGGCATTGTTCTCCACAGATGCGTCTATCCAGGACGTCACGCCACGATTCGCAATTTCGGCATGGTGTTTGGATCGGTCTATCCTGGAATCGAAGCGCCAGATTTCTCTACCACTCGCAGGATCTAACGCAAAAACAATGGCGCTGCCGGTAGGAAAATAAAGTCGATTCTCGACTAGAATTGGGTTAGCTTGGAACGCAAAGGGTTCGCGGTGACCCTGGCCGAGTTCGCCAGTGCGGAACCGCCAAGCTTCTTTAAGAGAGCCTACGTTTTGTGGCGTTAGCTGCAACAAAGACGAATACTGCAGCCCTTTCTGGCTGCCACCGTAATGCGTCCAGCCATCATACGGATCGGCAGAGACTGGGTCCGTTAGGAAAACGACGAAAGAAAACAGCAGAATCCAGTGGACGCAGAGCTTAGTGATCAGCAAAAAGGGACTAGGCATTTATTTTCACTAAAAGTATCGCCGTCCAAATTGAGTAGACCCATGCTAGCCATCTGAGTGCGCGAGATCGTTTGTGCGTTAGAACAGGATGATACTAGTCGCGCTACCACAATGGCGTCAAAGCACGGGGTATTCACTAGCGCTTGCTGAATATTCACAGTTAGTTTCCTTTTGCATGTGAGGCTGCGCAATTGGTGAACAATAGTGTCTGGGCGCTTCTAGCACTGCGGCCAAGTGTACAACGAAGATTGGGCGAGTCAAAAAATATTATCGATTAAGCCTACGGTAACTGGGATTTTGAGAATTACCGCAATAATTACCTTATCGTAAATTTTCTTTAGAAGTCGTGACATTATCGTTATGATTTAGTGTCCTGTCTGGTTAGTTCGATGGATATTAGAGTCCACAGAATTCTTCAATACTAGGCTTCTAGCTGCGTCGCCTGAGAGCGCCTATTTTTTTGGTTCAACTCTTACGCAGAACTTACGCCTTAGCTGCGATATGCGCCTAGCCAAAAGCCTTGTATGGCACGCTGATAGTTAACGAACTACTCAGACAAGACGCTACTCACTCATGAGTAAACTATAGCTTCACCGTACTAAAAATAATTGGAGAGACGCTATGACATACAGTATCAAGACAATGCTTTTTGTTGCTGGCGCAGCGGCGCTAGCGGCATTAACTTCATTCGCAAGTGCCGAAGGACTGGTGTTAGAAGAGGTGATTGTGACCGCGGAGAAACGCGAGGAATCGCTGCAGGATGTACCGATTTCAATCGCGGCCTTCGATGATGAAGCGTTGGAAAGGCTGGGTATTGACGATCTCAAGGATATCGCCGCTAATATTCCTAATGTCAATGTGCAGGAATTTACCGGTTCTTCCACCACCGTTCGCCTATTTATGCGCGGCGTGGGGCAGAATGATGTGCAAGTGACGCAAGACCCATCTGTAGCCCTGTATATGGACGGAGTTTATATCGGCTCTTCCGTGGGCACTGCCTTTGAAAGCGCTGACATAAGACGTATCGAAGTGCTGCGGGGCCCGCAGGGAACACTCTATGGGCGCAATGCAACCGGTGGCGCTATAAATCTGATCACCAAGCAAGCCAACCCGGAAGCGCTGACCTTTAAACAATCGCTCAGCGGCGGCAATTATGGACTGTTGAAGTCCAGAACAATACTGAATGTGCCGGTTTCAGAAGCCGCGGCAGTCAAGCTCGCTTATTCGAGGTCCGAGCGAGATGGCGTGTTTGAAAATTCCGGTGCGGGTGAAGATTGGGGTATAGAAGACCGGCAGAATCTTACTTTCGATTTTCATTGGGCTTTAAACGATTCCAATGCCCTCGACTACAAATATGAACAGTCAACGATAGAAGATACGTCTCGCTTGTCGCAGGTACTTGATTTCGATTCAACAGCACCGAATGCTGCGATAACGACCTTCGAAAACCCGGCGATGGACGCCGCAGGCAACCCCATAGAAGCAACCGAAGACAGGCTAGATGAGGCGTCTTCCTTCGATGAAATAGAATTTGGTGACGTAGAGATTGATGCGCACACACTGACCTACGCCTGGGAAATCAACGACAGTCTCACCTTCAAATCGATAACCGCCTACCGGGACGTAGAAGCGAACAGCCAGATGGCCCAATCGCCTACCACCTCGCTGCTGGGTAACTTTTCTATTGTTAACGGCCTGCCAATGAGCAACTTTGAGCAGATCACTCAAGAGTTTCAACTGTTGGGCTACACGGAGTCGCTGCAATGGGTTGGTGGACTCTTCTACTACAAGGATGAATCCGAAGAGGATGCGAGCCGTTCTCAGAGCAACGGTTCTGAAGCGCTTGCGCCCGGCGTTCTAGTCGACTTTACCGAAACCGAAAACGAATCGATAGCGCTGTTCGGTCAGGCCACCTGGACACCGCCAGCGTTGGGTGGCCGTTGGCAAATTACCGTCGGTGCACGCTATTCGCAAGACAATCGCAAAGCCTTTCGTGACAATAACCGGCCCTCTTTCGGCTTTGCCGGCGGTGCCACCGCTATCGAGCCATTTACTGACAACTATGACAAGGATTTCAGCAAGTTTAACCCTTCATTTACCGTTGAGTACGATTTAAATGACGCATCTAATCTCTATGCAAAGGTCGTCACTGCCTACAAGTCCGGCGGAACCAGCCAACGGTCGACGAATTCGGTAGCCTTTCGCGAGGGATTCGATGAAGAAGACCTGACTTCCTACGAATTCGGCTACAAAGGTGACCTCGCTGATGGCCGGGTGAGATTGAATGCGGCATTGTTCTATATGGATTATGAGGGCTACCAACAAAGTCTTCCTACCGGCAGAACCGCCGGCGAGCGGGACTTTGTCAATATTGAAGATGCCACGATTTCCGGCGTAGAAGTAGACATCACTGTGGCGATCACCAGCGAACTGACCAGCAGCTTGGCGTATGGTTACTTGGATACCAATTTTGGCCCAGAGACGGTAGTGTTTACCCAGGTCGACGACGCGTCGCCGACAGGACTTACCGAAGTCACTGAGACGTTGACCGGAGACATTGCCTTTGCAGCAGAAGAGAGCGCCACGGTGTCGTTGAACTACGCGAAGCCGCTTGCCTTCGGTCTGTTAAGCGCAAGCGCAAGCTATCAATACCAGGAAAGCGCATTCGGTGGGGTTATTGTGCCTGCTGGTGAGCTGGATGAACGGCGGCTGCTTGGTGCGACTTTGGGCGTTTCTGAAATTGCGCTGGGCAGCGCAGGACAACTGAAAATTCTACTATGGGGTAAAAACCTTCTCGATGAAGAATATTTTGTCGGTAACGTCACACAGCCATCATTCTTCACCTTGGGCTTGAATGGCCTGGCCACTTTTGGTGACCCACGGACTTACGGATTGACTATTGAGTACGATTACTTTTAAGTGGAGAATAGAATTCCAATGAGCAATAAGCCGATGCTGTTGCTTACCATAATGATAACTTTTGAGGAAAATTGATGCGCACTACATGGATGCTTGGTTTTACTATGTCGCTGTTATTGAATTCCAATATCGAAGCGCTCGAGCTTGGAGGGAATTTGCCGCCGCTGAGTGTTAAGTCTCCGGGTGAAATTCACATTGACGGTAAGGAGGTTTTCTATAAACCCTGGAACTCGATGCAAATGGAGCGGAAGCCGCATGTCTTGCAGCATATCGCAGGGACCATGAAGGCCAGTAAAATAAATAAGAGCTTTCAGGATGCCCTAAACGATAGCACGCTCGACCGTGATCACTTTGAAGTAGTTTCTGTCGTCGACCTGAAACAATCGATGTGGGGTACGCGTGGTTTTGTTAAAAAGGAGCTGGTGAAAAATAAGAAAAAATATATGGGCAGTAGTATCATCGCCGACGAGCGAGGGCAGGGGCTAGAGGCGTGGGGGCTGAAAGAGAAGGGTCATGCCGTTATCGTACTCAATGGTATCGGCGAGATTAAATATGTCAAAGATGGGAAGCTGTCGGACGAGGAAATAAATAGCGTATTGGAACTACTCAAATCCCTGATTGCGAACGCTCCTTGACTATTTTTTCCGAACACAACCCGGCAAGGCGCATAACATTTCGAACACCAGGTTGGCAGCTAACAAGGCGGTATTGCCGCTTGGGTCATAAGGAGGTGACACCTCAACCAAGTCGCAACCGACAATATTAAGCCCAATGCAGCCGCGAATAATTTCCAGGCCTTGTGATGTGGTTAAGCCCGCGGGTTCCGGTGTACCCGTACCGGGCGCGACTGAAGGGTCTAGTCCGTCGATATCGAAACTCAAATACGTAGGAACTTTGGGACCAATCTGTTCGCGAACTTCATCCATCAGAGGGGCCAGCGATCGATACCAACATTCCTCTGCCTCTACAACCCTGGCGCCTTGTTCGCGCGACCAATTGAAATCGCCCGGTTCGTAGCCTGTGGCGCGCAATCCAATTTGCACCATTTTTGTAGGCTGCACCAAACCTTCCTCGATTGCTCGGCGAAATATTGTGCCATGGGTGATTTCTTCTCCGAACATTGAATCATTCACATCAGCGTGCGCGTCAACGTGCACAAGTGCGACCGGACCGTGTTTTTTCGCGACCGCACGTAGTATCGGTAATGCGATAGTGTGGTCGCCGCCAACGGTCACCGATTTCGCACCGTGGCTCAGCACGTCGTCAAAAAAGTGCTCGATGATGGCGATGGATTTCAACAAATTATAACTGTTTAACGGTACGTCGCCGACATCCGCTATTTGAAACGAATCGAACGGTGCGGCGCCAGTGGCCATGCCGTATGGGCGCACCAGCGTAGACTCGTTACGAATTTGTCGCGGCCCGTAACGCGTGCCGTTACGGTTGCTAGTGCCTATATCGAGTCCAACCCCCACGATAGCAACGTCGAGCCCGGCGGCGTTGTTTTGCGCGGGCAAACGAAACATAGTGCCTGGGCCGGAGTAGCGAGGCATTTCATTGCCACTGAGTGGTTGATTGTAGGTCTCGGTCATCGTTAATGCACCTCAATCGATATACGTTTTAGCCGGACACTGCATTCGTGTCGCTGACTTCGAGCAATTCATTTTCATACAATTCGCAGAGGGTTGGTCGCAGTGTCGATGTCCAAATCGCATAACCTTTTTCATTCATATGGATGCCGTCCCACTTGAACACGTCGAACCTTGGCTGGCCCTGATCGTCGAGCATTGCTGGAACAATGTCGACAAAATACAAGCGTGCGTCGGTGTCGCAAAATTCTTTGATGAGACGATTGGCTTCCTGCATTTCTGCCCAATATTTTATGCGCCGTTTGGGTGGTTTGATGGCTATAAAGTGAATTGCGACATCTGCCAGTTGAGCGTGTATCTTATCGCAAAAAATCTGAAAGTCTTGCAGCACTTCCGCGGCGCTTTTTTTCTTGCCGAAAAACATGCCGGCAATATCATTCTCGCCGGCGTAGAAGACAATAGCGCGTGGGTTTTGAGGCAACACTAACCGATCGGCATAGTGTGTGACGTGATGTATCTGCGACCCGCCGAAGCCTTTGTTGACAACCTGTAGCGGCGCCATGTCTTGCTTAAGCGAACTCCAAAATCGAATGCTGGAGCTGCCCGTGAATACGATGGGTCTGGTAGATGCCGACTCGCGCTGATTGCGCAATGCGAATTTGCGAATATCGCGCTCCCATACGGTGGGGTCATCGCTGCTGAATCTGACCACAAACCTGACCACAACGATAAGTAGCAAAGCGATCACTGCAAGCAAAATGTTGATGTCGAAATCCTCCGCGTTATTAAGTTAGATTTATTCTTTGAAATACCACTAACCAACTAAAATTAAACATTAAAGTGTAAAAATAAATATACGGTTGCGAGCTAAAATTAAAGTAACAAATTAAATACAATTCGGTTTTGTCACGGTGTCCAATCGGCGACTTAATGCATCATATAGTATTTCTTCCGTCGAAAGGCCTGTCAGCACCACTATTGATACTACGGTTCCGTAATCCAGCTTTGGTCGTATTGCAGGCAAAAAGGCAACAAGCGCATTTTTCGGTCTTAGTCTATCCAGGATGTTGGAATATTGTCTTCCACCAACTGAGTAATGCTGATATTCACAAGATCATGTTCGCGTCCTACTTCGCCGGCAAAAAGAGAGTCCGTGCTGCTGCGAGCCATCACCATCGCGGCTGGATACCTGCGCCGTAACCACAGAGCGGTGCGCAGGTTATCCTCCTCTCTTCCCGTAGCTAGCACAAACACTGTGTTGTTGCCGACCACGTTCGCTTCGCGGCGCACTCGCTCCCACACATCGGGGTGCGCGACATCTCCTTCGAAGAGTTCGCGCTTGTAAGTGCCCGAAAACTCCGTCTGCTCATCTGCGACCAACACACGACGATGTATGTCGATGTCAATAATGATCACAGTATCGAGTTGTTCCATGGCCTTGCCTTGCAGTTCCTCCAAAATGGTTTGACCGAAACGGCCGAAGCCGGCAATGATAACGATGTCTTTGGAATGAGTTTCTTTAAAGTGGTGCAACAAATGGCTGCGCACAAGCCCGGCTGCGGCGAGATGATAAGCGTTGAAAGTCTGGCAACGCTTGGCGACATCGGTATTTTCCATTGCCCGCATAAAGCGCAGATTGGCACAATGGATGATGACCTTGTTGCCAATGTCGGGCACTAGCTTGATCAGGGCGCTGGCGGCTTCATAACTACGCAAGCTACTGTCGTCCAATAACAACACCTTGCGTGCCCGTTCCACCCTCAGTTGCTTGAGGAAATATGCGTGCGTAACATCGCCACATACTACCGTCGCTCCCATGCTTTCTTTGAACTCACCGAGATTTGCTTGTTCGGGTGTAGCGCACACGATCACGACGCGTGCCTTGGGATCGTGCGCGCGCAAAACCCGTAAGTAGCTCCAAACTAATTCACCATCGCCCACTACGATAACGTGATCTTTTAGACGTCGAAGATGCAAAGACTGTGGCGCCAGCGCTTGCAATAATGTAACTACCAGCGTTGAGGCTGCAAGTATGGGGGCGCCAAAATAGGCAGACCACAACAGTATTCTTCCGATGAGGGGGCCACCGAACGGAGTGCCTAAGTCTACTCCACCGACAACGAACAGACTCAAGCTGTAATATGCTTTACTGAGTAAGTTTTCATTGGCTACGTCGGGGCGTTCGGTGACTGCAACCCCCATTTCAAAACCGATGATTGCACTGCAAAAAAAGAACACCGCAACAGCGATGCGCCAAGGAAATTTACCGACTGAAAAAGTGTCTTGAGGCATGTAATGACTCAGCTTAAAGCGTGTATACAAATAATTGAAGTGTTTGCAAGAAATTTTGCGAGTGGCATATAGTCCAGCCCCCGTGCAACAATGATACCATGAACGTGTGACGCAACCGCTAACGCAACCCCGGCTTCGCATGGCAAACAAAGACGCATTTTTACTCACCCGCCAGGCTCGCGATAATGGCGCGCGTTTAGAATTGAGTTTTTGGTTTGCCAGTACCAACGGCCCATCTGAAGTTGTTATAAGCGGCGAGGAGGCAGTGTTCTTCTTGCCGTCCGCGCAGGTGAAAACCGCCGAGACTTGTTTACGTGGCATGTCGGGCTGGCGCCTGCAGGAATTGGATTTGATGTCACTAACCGGCGCGCCTGTGTCGGGTTGTTATAGCGTTAGCTTGCGTTCGTTTTATCGTGTTCGTGATACATTGCGCGAACACGGCGTGACCCTGTTCGAGGCCGATGTATCACCGGTGGACAGGTTCTTGATGGAGCGCTTCCTCTCAGGTCCGGTACATATTGACGACGACGCGCAATTGGGAGCTAGCGGCAATGTACGCATGACACCGGGGCAGCATTTACCGCCCTTGTCTATGCTTTCCTTCGACATTGAAACCGACCCGCAGGCGTCGCGCCTGTATTCCATAGCCGGTTACTGCGCAAACGATGCACATGTGTTTATGGTGGGCGAAGACGGCCAGGATGAACGCAGAGTCATAGAGAATTTTCTTACTTGGGTCGCCGAGCTGGACCCCGATGTGCTGATAGGTTGGAACGTGGTGCAGTTTGACCTACTAGTGTTGCAACAATGTTGTGATCGTCTCAAGCTGCCTTTTACGTTGGGCCGAAACAAAAACCCTGTTATATGGCGGCAAAGTCGACAAAAAGCTGCACGAACGTCTGCGCTAGTGCCCGGTAGAGCGGTGATCGATGGCATTGATACCTTGCGTACCGCGATGTACACCTTTGACAGCTTTAGCCTGGAGACTGTCGCCCAGATACTGCTGGGTCGCGGCAAGGCGATTGAAAACGTCGATCAACGCGTATCACGCATCGACCGTTTGTTCGCCGAGGATAAACCCGCGCTTGCCGCCTACAATCTTGAAGACTGCCGTCTGGTGTGGGATATTTTTCAGCAGGAGGGCTTGCTCGACTTCGCGATGCAGCGTGCCAGCCTCACCGGTCTTGGCCTCGGGCGCGCCGGTGGTTCAGTCGCGGCCTGCGACTTTCTTTACCTACCGCGGCTGCACCGAAAGCGCCGTGTGGCACCCAATGTTGAAGATGTCGATGCCGGTGTGCCGAGTCCGGGTGGCTATGTGCTGGACTCGGTGCCGGGAATTTTTCACAATGTGCTGGTGTTCGATTTTAAAAGTCTTTACCCGAGCATTATTCGCACGTTTCGTATCGACCCCTACGGCTTGCACGAAGCCATGCTGCAAGCGGTGTCGGATACGATACCAGGGTTTCGCGGCGCAGAATTCCTGCGCGACGGCCATTTGCTACCCGGTATCATTGAGGAGCTATGGGCACGTCGCGATGAGGCGAAAGCAAACGCTAACGGCCCCTTGTCCCACGCGATTAAAATCATCATGAACTCGTTCTACGGCGTGCTCGGTACGCCCGCCTGCCGCTTTTACGATGAGCGCTTGGCAAGTTCCATCACCTTGCGCGGTCACGAAATTATTCGTCACAGCAAAACCTGGTTTGAATCTGGTGGGTTGCAGGTAATTTATGGAGATACCGACTCCTTGTTCATTCACCTCGGTGAGCAACCGAAGGAGCCGCCCGCTACCATGGGTGTACGCCTGGCACGTGAGTTAAGCGAGTATTGGCGCAATAAGCTACATACAGAGCTTGCATTGCAGAGTTTCCTGGAATTGCAGTTTGAAACACATTTCGGCCGCTTTTTTATGCCCACTGTGCGGGGTTCAGAACACGGCAGCAAAAAGCGCTATGCCGGTCTGCCGGTCAATTCAAGTAGCAGCGCAGATATCGTGTTCAAGGGATTGGAGTCAGCGCGTACCGACTGGACCGAGCTGGCCAAGTCATTTCAACGGCAATTGTTGTGGCTTGTATTCAATGATGAACCGGTTGAGGTTTACATTCGTGGGGTGGTCGATGCGGTGAGGCGTGGGCAGCACGATGCGCAACTGGTCATGCGCAAACGATTGCGCCGCGCGTTACACCACTATCAGAAAAACGTACCACCACACGTGCAGGCCGCCCGGCTAGCAGAACTGGAGCGTCGGCAACGTGGTTTGCCACCGCTCTTTAACGGTGGTGAAAGCGTAGAGTACATGCTCACAATAGACGGACCTCAGCTCACCATGTATGCTAGCGCGCCGCTGGACTACGGCGCTTATATAGAACGGCAGCTGGCTCCAGTTGCGGACGCAGTGTTGAAGTTGCGAGACACGTCGCTGGATGAAATCATCAGTGGTCAAGCGAGTCTGTTTTGATTATCTAGCTTGCTGAATAGTAAGCTAAGGTCAATTTTTTGTCAGCCAAGGTCATTGTTTTCGAACCCGTCGCATCGCATAATTTCATATGAAGTAGGATTTATAGGCAAAACAATATGTTAAAACGCGATTTTACTGAAGATCAGCAAATGTTCCGCACAGCCTATCGCAAGTTTCTGGAGCAGGAAATCGCGCCTCATATGGAACGCTGGCGTGAACAAGGTATCGTTGATCGCGAGGCGTTTACCAAGGCCGGCGCGCAGGGTTTTTTGATGGTCTGGCCCGACGAGGAGTTTGGCGGCAGCGGCGACAACGATTTTAGGTTCGAGCAAATCATTATTGAAGAAACCGCTTGCGCCGTGGTGTCGGACTGGTACAACTCCTTGCATAGTCGCCTGGTCGGCCCGTATTTGACTCGCTTCGGTAGCCGCGAACAGCAGCAGCGATTCTTACCGAAATGTGTTTCCGGTGAATGCATCCTCGCTATCGCCATGACCGAGCCCGATGCCGGTAGCGACCTTGCTGGCATGCGCTCTACCGCCAAGGATATGGGTGATCACTTCCTGTTAAACGGTTCCAAGACTTATATTTCCAATGGAATCAATGCCGATCTTGTTATCGTGGCAGCTAAAACCGATCCAGAAAACAGCCCGCATGCCATGGGTTTGTTTTTGGTCGAACGCGGCATGGAAGGTTTCGAGCGCGGCCGTAATTTGGCGAAGATGGGCATGAAAGCGCAAGATACCTCGGAGCTGTTCTTCAACAATGTGATAATACCGAAAGAGAATGTTCTAGGCGACCCAGAGAAGGGCTTCTACTATTTGATGGAGGGCCTGGCCGAAGAACGCCTGATCGGCGCCTGCGGTTACCTCAGTGGCGCGCAGGCAGCCTTTGATGTCACCGTGGATTTCGTCAAGGAGCGCAAGCTATTTGGCAAAACTTTATCTCACTTTCAAAACACACAATTCAAGCTCGCCGAATTGCGCGCTGAACTGGACGTGCAACAAGTATTTGTTGACCAATGTGTCGCTGCACAGAACGCCGGGGAACTGACCGCTGTCGATGCTGCCAAGGCAAAGCTGGCTACCAGCGAATTGTTCTGTCGCGTGGTTGACGAAGGCGTGCAACAGCATGGCGGCGCAGGGTACATGGATGAGTATCCCATTTCTCGAATGTATTCTGATGCGCGCGTTTCACGAATTTATGCCGGTTCGTCGGAGGTAATGAAGCTAATCATAAGCCGGGACGTGTTCTCGGAAAATTTTGTCGCCTTTAACGAAAGAGACCTTTAAGAAAAGCACTAACCTAACTAACCAAAACTGAGAGAGGAAACACAATGGAATTAGTAAATAATGTAGCAATCATCACTGGCGGGGCGTCGGGATTAGGCAGAGGAACCGTTGAAAAATTTGTCGCAGAAGGTGCGAAGGTCGCTATTTTCGATATGAATGAAGCGGCTGGTAGCGCGATTGCCAATGAATTGGGCGATAACGTTATCTACCAAAACGTTAATGTTACCGACGAAGAATCCGTGCAAGCCGGCATCAACCAGGTGATGGAAACGTTTGGCGCGGTGCACGTGTGTTGCAACTATGCAGGCATTGGCAGTGCTTGTAAAACCTTGAGCAAGAAGGGGGCTTATCCCTTGGCCGATTTCAGTTTTGTGTTGCAGGTAAACCTGATCGGCACGTTCAATGTGCTTCGCCTTGCCGCGGAACAGATGGCTAAGAACGATCCCCTCAATGAAGACGGTTGCAGAGGCGTAATTATCAATACTGCCTCAGTTGCGGCTTACGAAGGTCAGGTGGGGCAGGCGGCCTATAGCGCGAGTAAGGGCGGTATCGTCGGCATGACGCTGCCGATTGCACGTGATTTGGCATCCTACGGTATTCGGGTTAACACCATCGTGCCGGGGTTAATTCACACACCGCTGTTCGAGCAAGTCGAAGAGAAAATGTACAAATCATTGGAACAGCAGGTCGTTTTCCCAAAACGCTTAGGGAAGACTTCTGAAATAGCCCAGCTTGCTGCCAACATCGTTGAGAATGACTACATAAATGGCGAATGCATCCGTATGGATGGTGCTATTCGAATGCAGCCGCGCTAACGGTGCATA
>JBPCXM010000723.1:0-7842 GCA_051008535.1 Pseudomonadales bacterium
AGCTATAGGTATGACCAATTTCGCTCAAGACATCATATGCCCAATCATTACTCTTATCGATCGAAAAGCTTGGGGCACGATAGCCCTCAATGGATTCACCGGTTAGATCCTGTAATATATTTCGTGCTGCAAGCACATCTTTCTCAAACTCAACCTTTGTCTGCTGTGTTGCTCTTCTATGCCAATACCCGTGACTCGCAATTTCATGACCATTGACCGCGATGTTTTTTATTACGTTCGGGTAGTGCTCTGCCACCCAGCCCAATACAAAGAACGTGCCTTTGACGCTGAACTCATCCAGAACCGCCAGTAGCTTATCAATATTCCTTTCAATGCGCGTGTCAATCCGCTCCCATCCATCCCGAGATATTTTTTCCTCGAAAGCAGACACTTGAAAATAGTCTTCAACGTCCACTGTAAAGGCATTAACTAACTGTGATTCCTGCATATTCGAGCCCGTTACTGATAAGCCAAGATTATTATTCACTGCAAGTTTCTTTTGCCAACGAAAGGCAGCGAGTCATGCACTGACCGATAGTTTTCTTGTATTTGCTCAATTAAGTACTCTTTGGCAGCTGTCTTATCATCTATGTACTCGATAGACAACGCCACAACAGCTCCACCACCAGGCTTACCTACGATCACATCAAACGCCTGAACCAACTTGCCGACCACCTCGCTGCTGGTTTGCGCACTCGGTAGCTCGTACCAATATGCCACCAGGCGTTTTTCCTGACTTGAAGCGGTTAAACTCAATAATGACAAATGGATATCAGATTCACCAATAGACACTTCCTCACCATTGCTAGACAGCAAGGACCAACGGTCCGGGTCAAACATCCTGTTACCAGCGGCGATTAACTCTCCTTTATCGCTATTATTACTATATGCGTACCAAGCTATATAGAGGTCAACATTGCTCGCATCAGTTAAGCGTGTTCGCAGAATATCATCAGCTTCCTCAAAAATAGGCATCCAGGAATATTCGGCTTCATTTGTCGCTTGTTGAACGACTAATTCGTCACTTTTAATCGATGTCAGTCTATGCGGCAATCCCGTATTGATACTATATTTCCACACGCTCATCAGGATACAAGACACTGCTACAAGCGATAGGGGAATAGCCCAGCGTACTGTGCTCCAATCGGAGCTAATAACCACGTCCGATGAAAACGCTGTCGTTTTATCCGACGGCGTTCTCCACCGTTCCCCTACCAACACAAGCAACAATATAATAAAGGAAAAAAATACCCAGCCGTAAACCAGGTGATCAGCCCCTTGCGCGTATTTCATGTCGGAGATATGCCCAACCAGGATAATCCCATAAACCCTGAGGCCATTGGCTACAATCGGCAGCAAAATAGCTACCAGCATAAATGCCATCTTACGCCAGAACTTGCGGTAGCTCACATGAGCATAGATGGCGCCGAACGCAACCGAAGCGATAAAAAACCGTATGCCGGAACAGGCCTCGGCCACTACAAACCGTCCTTCCGGAATATCCAGGTACAAGCCATTGCGAAATACTGGAATACCCGTGACGCCAAGCAGCCATAACGCAATGTCAGCAGTTATGTTCTGAAACAGCGGAATCAGTTCATCCCCAATCGGGACAGACAGCAATATAAATAGCAATGGAAACCAGATTTTGCGCGCTACTCGATTGCCAACACATAGCCAAATAGCCAACGACAATGAGGCGAACGCTGAAAAGTGACTGACTACTTGTATATCGCCGGCGAATCCAACTAAGCCAATCAACAATACAAGGGAAAATGGAATTGCCACCCAATAGTTTGGCTTGGGAGGTTCCGCTAGAAATTGCTGTCGATCATGCCAGATCAGATAAAATGCCGCCGGCAGAACTAGAAAGCAGTGGTTAAACGTATCTGAAACACTCCATACCCTGATTGCCGATGACAAGGCCTCTCGAAATACCAAAACCCACAGCAAGAAGAAAACACCAAGAACAACACATGTTCTTGCATTAGGTGCGGTGCTCCCATATTCTGATTGACTAATCATGGTGGTCATAGCGACCGGCTCAGTACCTTAGTACCGAGTGCTTGATTGTCCGGCCTTGTTGCTCGATTCTAAATTTGAATAGCTCTTTTTGGAATCTAATTTTACAAAGGCCTTGATGCCGTTCACCCAAGCTTGCTTTGTAGCGTTCTCCACCGCCCATGAAGTCATAATAGTTTCGCCCACTATCTATATAACTTTGTATACACAGCGCGTGTCCAACCAGCCCTGGTTTTAACGCCGAGTTCGATTCGTTCTTCAAGCCGCTTAGATAAAAATAGACCTTGTCCCGATAAATGAAGTTGTAAAAGAAAGCAATCGGCTGTTCGTCGATGAGGATTCTGCAAACATCAATATTGCCCAAAGGCCAAACTGAGCGGATCAATTCTCGGTGAAACCTTACAAATTCAGGATTGGCAAAACCACTCTGGCCTAGCCCTTCGCCCCAGCGGTCTATATGCAGCGGCGATATATCATCAAAATACTCGAGCGCGTCTTCGACATTGTTGGCAAATTCAATCCTTAACTTGCCCGACTCCTCGTAGCGTCGAATTGAGCGCCTGATTTGATAACGGGTATTGCGCGAAAGGGTGGACAAATAATCTACACCGGACGTTCGTATCGCCTTCAAGTCTACGCCAAAAGTAGGTGCCTCCCACATATTGTAGCGACTAAGACCTCCTACATTCTTAAATAATAGGGCCTCGTCTTCTGTTACAGCTCCTACAACAAGCTCATCCCATTCGGGGTAACAATCACAAAGGTATTTAACGCAAGCGGGAGTCACTAGTGAATGATGCGCCTTGTCGGTTAACAGGCCGTTGTACTCAATCCACAATTGATCTTTCGCCGGATCGCCCGTTTGATTTAACTGTATGGTTTCCGACCGAAGCACCAGAGAGCGTCTCTCTTTCGCTCGCACCAATATACCCAAAGCAACCAATTCACTATCTGCGTATGCCCTAAGAACATCGCATTCGGGAGAATACGTCTTCAACCAGGTTCCGATCCATCCCCATGACGTAAAAAAACGGTTGTCAGCTCTTTTTTCCAAGCTAAGCCAGTCTCTTTCTAGCGCCCCAATCTCGTCTAGGGGTGTGCAGCTAATGCTATATTGGCTATTTGAATCCACGTTTCATCACCCAGAACTACGAGTTCCAACACGAGTGTCATCTCTTCTATAGATGTAGTACGCATATGTAACTAACACATATTCTGCTTAGTACATTCGTAACCAAGAGGCCTATTGACCGCCATTCTGAGGATGCTCTACCAGAAATGGACCAATCGCTAACCAGCCAATATTGCCCTGCAAAAAAGCGCGAACCGCATCTTTGGGGCTACAAACAATGGGCTCCTCATGCATGTTAAAACTGGTATTAATAAGGCTGGGTATGCCACTGAGCTTTTCATATTCCTTAACAATGTCGTAGTAACCTTCGTTGACTTCTCGTCTTATCAGCTGCGGTCGTGCAGTTCCGTCAACGTGCACCGCCGCCGGGCACTGTTGTTTCATCTCGTCGGTACAATCGAAGGTGATTGTCATAAATTCCGCTGCATGTTCCGCACCGCGGATATTGTGATAACAACGCTCCCTCGCTTCGTACAAAGTGACCGGCGCAAACGGCATAAATTCGGTGCGTCCCAATCGCTGGTTCAGCCACTGATTTACCTCAGGCTCTCTGGCGTGATACATAATTGATCGGTTTCCCAGAGCGCGTGGGCCGTATTCCATGCGACCATCGAATCTTGCGACGACATTGCCTTCATGGATAAGCCGAGCCACTTCTCCCGCTAGCTGATCTGGTTTTGAAAACGAAAGGTTACTACTTTCGAGCTCTGCCACTATCTCCTGGTCAGAGTAGTCGGGGCCAAAATAAGCATCGTGTAGTGGTGGTGCGGTATGTTCTTGTCGCGAATGATATAGGGCGGCGCCCGTACCGCAGCCGCCATCGCCCATATTCGGGTAAACGAATATATGCTTCACGCTTTCTATCTCGAAGATTCGCTGATTAAGCTTAACGTTCGCAGTAACCCCTCCGGAAAGAACGACTGTATCAATGCCGGTCTTTTCTACCCAATAACGTACAAAATTTGTCGCGACAACTTCCAACACATATTGATAAGCGGCTGCAACATCAATTTTCGGAAACATCGATGCCAGATAGCGCGAAAAATAGACATTATTTGACTCAAGAATACGAAAATCTCCCGGTGACTGCTCAATTCTACTCAACAGAATTTCGCCCAGAATCGAAGGATCGCCGTATGAAGCAAGCCCGACAATTTTTCCCTCATGACGACTGGGACGAAAGCCCAGACTGGAAGTCACATGTTCATACAAGGTACCAAGTGAATGGGGGAATTCCACCCCGTGCAAGCGCCTGATCTTGCCATCGACACATTCACTCACGGAACCGGCAAGCCCGGTACCATAGCCATCGAGTGTAATGCTCAACGCTCGTTCATGACCGCTTAGCAGAAAGCTATTTGCAGAATGCGACAAATGATGATCCATGCGCCGCAGCTTGTGCGATAAACCCAACCCATTTAGGTTGGATTCCAGATCAGCCTGCCATTGCCGGTGAAACTCGGAAGCTGAATTACCCCACGCCTTGGAGCGCTGGCGCGCAGCATTGCGCGAAATCAAGGATTCCCCACCGGCAAACCGGTAGAAAATATTATGTAGAATACTCTTCTCCATTTTCTCATTAGGATTAGTCAATCCATGGATTGCCTGATTGCGCTCAGGAACACGCGATGCCGCGCTCCCAAGAAGGCTTTGCAGTTCAGGTTGTTCAAATTCACGTAAAAATTCTTTCTCGTTCGCCAGGTTTTTCTCGAAAAGCTTGGCTTCCTGATCCCAATTCAAAAAAGGATAAGTCACCATTTCGATCTCTTCTAGTTTGGTACCAGTATAATCCAGCGCCTTTTCCAGCGCGTGTCCGGGGAAACCGTCTTGTTGCTTGTTACGCGAGAAGCGCTCTTCGCCGGCTGCAAACAATACCTTTCCATCTTCCACGATTGAAACTGTGGAATCCTTGTCTAACGGCGAAATGCCAAGAATCTTCATTTATATGTCTCCAACTGATTCTTAAGTTTAGTAGGTGTGGTCGCAACTCCGGAAAGCGGACCGAAAAAATAGTCAAAGAATCGACGAAACGAATCGAGGAATTCCTTCAGCTCTGCCTCATTCTTTGTATAAGTCGTAAAGCCCGGCTCTACGCTCGAGCTATGGAAGCTCCAAGTAAACGTGCGAACGCCTCTCGCATAGAGATGCTTAGTAACTTTCAGATGTTCCGCTGTACTAAAGCCCTCTGGAGAAAGCATTAATCTATCGACCGCTGCCAATCTGGAGAGGATACCGCGCGCCTTCAGGAACGACAGACTGCCGGCAATATTAAAGAGGCTTTTTGATAGCCCTCCAGCCCAGCCAACAAAAGCACCTGATATCGGCACCTCTAGCATCTCCTGGTTGGGGCCAAACCAAAGGGGACGAGCCTCTGCGCTCGAGTAATCCGGACCGCCATCGGCGCGATAGTCAACAGGTGGACAGACAGAGAGGTCAATATCAAATCCGAGTTCATGCAAAATAGCCGCAGAATTTTCTCCCAATCCATAGCGACCAGCTTTGTATATATTTGGCTTCACGCCGAAAACTGATGTAATAGAATCTGTCAGATTGGCTAGCTTATCTCTCTCAATATCTCTCGGTAAATTTCCAGGATAGGTGTTATAAACGCAAAGCTCCTCTCTAAACGGAGGGGTAACCCACGGGTGTAAATGGGCGCCTATCTCACACCGTCCATCCCGAAATATCTCGACAAGCGGCTCATACCCCTCAGACTGGCTCACCACGGGGTAGTCGACCACGTAACAAGGCACGACGCTGTATTCATCGAAGATATCCTGTACCCTGCCAATATGCTGCATGGCAGACACCTGAGTCGCCTGACGATCGGGTTCTGCAGACCAATCGAATTCCTCCTCAGTATCGATAACGACAATAAGACTCGGCTTCACATCTCCTGGAATATACGCAGTCTTAGTCTGCCCCAGCACTTTTCGCTCCAAATCTTTCACTTATGTATTGATGACACTACGTCAGCGAGACTCGCCAACTGCAAACGTCGCTCCAATCGCACTAGCCTAGTAGCTGCCAATAGCCAGGTTTTTCACGATCGACGTGAGCCGAAACCTGCGAGCTGTGGCTTAAGTAAGCAGGGAGCGATCTTAACGCATGATCGCGAACAAGCTCCCGGTGGGCGTCGATGGCGCGCATGAAGGCCATGACCTGCTGCATATTAGTCATTAGTGGACATCCTAACCTTGCGGCGGCCTGCCGAACTCTTGACCCTCGGGTTAGTTCATCTGATCTTAAGCTCTTGGGAATGTTGATGACCAAGTCAACCCAACCCAACTTGATGGCTTTAAGGCAGTCGTCTTCTTCCTCGCCAATCCAGCCCAATTCTGTCACGTCGTAACCATGATCTCGCAAATAACTGCCCGTACCATGAGTAGCAAACAGCGGAACATTCAACTTCCTTAGCACTTCTGCCGACTCCAGAAAGCCAAGCTTGTCCTTCTCTGCTCCCGAACTCACCAAAACGCCCTTACGGGGCGCTACAATTCCGCTCGATCGCAGTGACAACAGTAGTGCTTCGGAAAATGTATCAGCAATACAACCGACCTCTCCCGTTGCCGCCATCTCAACCCCAAGAATCGGATCGGCGCCAGAAAGCCGTGTGAAACTGAACATTGCCGACTTGACGCCGACAAACGGCAGTTCATCCTCATCAATCTTTGGTGGATCTGCCGGCAAGCCAATGAGAATATCGGTCGATAGATCAGCGAGGTTGAGCCCAATCGTTTTAGACACGAAGGGAAACGAACGCGCTGCCCGCACATTACACTCTATGACTTTAAGTAAACCGTCCCTGGACAGAAACTGCATATTGAACGGGCCATTCAAATTCAAGCGCTCAACAATCTGCCTTGCCGCCTTTTTAACTTGTCTGATTGTCTCAATATATAATCGTTGGGCAGGCACGACCACCGTTGCATCGCCCGAATGCACGCCAGCATTTTCAATATGCTCGCTGATTGTGGAGTGTACTAATTGCCCCTCTTGAGCAACTCCGTCCAGCTCAATTTCCCGGGCGCCAACTACGAATTCAGAGAGCACAACAGGATGGTCGGGTGAAATCAATTCCGCTCGACCCAGAAATTCCGCTAAAGAATCGGCATTGTAGGCGACATTCATTGCCGCGCCGGACAGCACGTAGCTCGGGCGGATCAAAATGGGGAAGCCAACGGCTTGCACGAAATTCTGGATATCCTTTTCACTGGTGGCGGATACCCATTGTGGCTGATCTATTTGCAATTCATCCAGCAATGCAGAGAATGTGCTGCGATTTTCAGCGGCATCAATAGTCGCGGCAGAATGCCCTAATATGTTTAAACCGGAACTAGATAATGGAATCGCAAGTTGGTTTGGCAACTGCCCCCCCATACAGGCAACCACCGAGTTCACGGTTTCGAATGCGGTAACATCCATGATCCGTTCTAGACTGAGTTCGTCGAAATACAGACGGTCACAGCTATTGTAATCCGTCGACACCGTTTCAGGATTACAGTTTATCATCACGCTTTTCCAGCCTAGCGCTTGCAAGCGCCGGCTACAGCTAACGGCACACCAGTCGAATTCTACGCTCGCGCCTATTCGATACGCTCCACCACCCAAAATAACCGCAGACTTTTCATTGCCGATAGCAGTGAGGGGGTCATCGTAGTGGCCGCCATAAGTCATATAGACATAGT
>JBPCXM010000724.1:0-5028 GCA_051008535.1 Pseudomonadales bacterium
ATGTCGCAAAAGGAATATTGGCACCCAAAAATGATGTAGTATGGCCCGTGTGGGATTGGCACAGGAAGAGGGTTGGAAGGATTTGTAGATCTTCATCAGCGACCTTATCGAATAGCATTTCCTGAGCGCCAGGTCGGCGGCAGTAATCACTACGTGAGCATTGGTGATGGTAAGTATTCGGTAACCGGAGGTTGGCCGAGTGTGATAGCCGATCACTCGGGAGGTGGCTGGCTAGGCCTCTCACCTACCGGCTTCAGCGTGAAAATGCGTGTGATGGACTTTTATCTAATAGACGATGAAATGATCAGGGAAAACTGGGTGCCCATCGATATCATTGATATTTTGCTGCAGTTGAACGTGGATATTATGGCCAGAGTTCGGCAGCAGTTTCGTAAACCAAGTCATTACGAATAAACAGCGTTAGAGGTATCGGTGAGCAACAAGCAAATCGTCGAGCAGTTTTACGCAGCCCTCACCGCGGCCAATGTTAACAAGAATTTTGCGCAGGCGCGATTGCTGTTGACTCCAGATTTGGTCTGGTGCGCCGCACACCCGATCAATGATCTGCAAGGCCGGGATGAATTCTTCACCAATTACTGGTCGCCCATCACAACGGCTTTACCCGATGTCGAACGTAAACCATTTGTTGTGGTGGAAGGCGACTTTATCTCAGAAGAAGAAGGCGAGCCTGGTCGTTGGGTGAATAGCATTGGCTATCTGGTTGGCACATTTGACCAGCCGCTGTTCGACATACCCGCAACGGGGAAAACGCTTTTCCTCCGCTATTTTGACCTAGTACGCATCGCCGACGGAAAAATCGCGGAATGTTACGTCATTCTTGACTTTGTCGACGCCATGCAACAGGCAGATGTCAATCCGCTGCGCGCCAGTCTGGGCCACAACGGTTTGATCGCGCCGCCTACTACCATGGACGGGACGAACCAGGACGACGTGAATGGTGAAGAGGGCGCCAGAACGATGAAACTGGTCGAAGACATGCTAAACGAATTGCGTTGCTTCGATGGTAAATCCCTGTCCAGCATGCACCTTGAAAAATATTGGCACCCGGATTTTATGTGGTACGGCCCGGGTGGCATAGGCACCACCCGCGGTATAGAAGGTTTCCGCAAGCAACACCAGGGGCCATTCCTGAATGCTTTTCCTGACCGCGATGTGGTCTTCGTGAAAAATTTTATCGGCGAACGTAACTACGCAGCGATAGGTGGTTGGCCCCATATGACGGTAACACATTCTGGCGGCGGCTGGCTTGGCGTGCCGCCCACCGGCAAAGCGCTCACAATCCGGGTAATGGACTTGTGGCGTCGTGAAGGCAATCTGTTCATGGAAAATTGGGTAAGTATTGATATTATCGAGCTGCTATTGCAAATGGGGCTGGACGTATTTGCTCAGATGCGCGAGCTTTATCATAAAAACTAGAGCCGGTTGATGTAACGTCGACCGACCAGAAGGACGCCCCATTTTTTTGCAACTTGATGCATTGTTGTCCATCTGCCATTCGGGTATATGGTCATTATCCGCTCTTCGCTCGAACATACTCGATAATCAATAACGGCTTATAAACACGCGGATTACAAAATAGTGATTTGGCATCTCGCGGTCACGGGACTATATTGTGCCCGATTCATGCGAGTGATCAGCACTCATAAGCAACAGGAGCCCGAATGAACTATAACGATAAAGTCGTGTTGATCACCGGTGGTGGCAGCGGCATGGGGCAACTAGCAGCGCGCAACTGCGCAGCCGCTGGTGCCAAAGTGGCTATTTTCGACCTTAACGAAGAGGGCATGGCAAAAACCGCAAACGGTTACGACACTATTAAATGTTTTAAGCTGGATATGACCGATGCCGCTGCGGTAGAAATCGCGGTTCAGGAAGTCACTGGCACTATAGGACCCATCGACCGCCTTTACAATGCGGCGGCTATCATGCCATTGGGGCGAATTCTTGATCAAGACACGCACATAATTCATAAGCTGATGGATATCAATTACGGTGGCTTGGTCAATATCACCAAAGCCGCATTGCCGGCTATGGTTGAGCGTGGCAGCGGAGATTTTATCAGCTTCGCTTCCATGGCGGGATTTATGCCCGCGATGTATGTTGGAGCCTACAATGCCACCAAATTTGCGGCACTGGCTTTTACCGAAGTCTTGTACCACGAAAATATCAACAGCGGTGTACGCTTTGCGTGCGTTTGTCCACCGCCGGTTGCGACACCGCTACTGCAGCAAGGCAAGGACACCCACTGGCCAAAAACGCTGGATCAAGTTCCCGCGATTGAGCCGCAGGAAGTGCTGGACGAAATTGATAAAATGCTCGACAAGGGCAAGCTCATGGTGCTGCCAGGTAAAAACGCCAAGCTGGGTTATTACATGAGGCGCTGGCTTCCTGGGGTGCTTTGGAAAAACTCACACAAGATTGAAGGGATTTAGCAGGCTAATGGCCGTGCAAAAATACGACTGTAGAAAAGTAGGCATGGAATTTTTTGAGCAGGCTCCCGCCTGCTTCACTAACAGCGTTGACATCAATGCCAGCCCTGAGCGAGTGTTCGATGCGTTTGAAGATGCCGACAGTTGGCCGCAGTGGGCATTTCCCATCACCAAGGTAACATGGACTTCGCCCACGCCTTTTAGGCTGGGAACAACACGCACCGTCGAAATGAGAGGTGGCATGACCGGTTACGAGGAGTTTATCGCCTGGGACAGAGGCAAACGCATGGCGTTTCGTTTTAACGAAGCAACGATGGATAGTATTGCGGCGTTTGGGGAGGATTATATTGTCGAAGAAACCTCTGCGGGTTGCCGACTAACCTGGATTATGGCGATGGAGCCGGCGGGCAGCAGTAAATTCATCGTGCCGCTATTCGGTCCGATTATGAAATGGAATTTTGGCCGCATGCTGCGAAATTTTGCGAAATTGGTAGAAAAGAGCTATTAGCGGCGAAGCCACGCGCTTGCGCCGTTGTTGCTTTGTAGTATGGTTACGACCATATTTACTGAGTTGGATTTTTGGCTGGCGATTCACGGAGTATTAAGAGATTAGCTACCGATTGCGGAAGTCAAACAATAAATCAACAAGAGGTGCAATGTGATAGAAAGCAAGAAAGTGAGCGCGACACAATTCGCATTCATGGTGTTGCTGGTGCTATCAATTCCACAATTCGTTCATGCCGCCTCGACCAAACCGAATATCGTCGTGCTGGTTGCCGACGACCTCGGTTGGGCCGACGTCGGCTACCGCGGCAGTCCGATCGAAACACCTAATTTAGATCGGCTGGCCAGCGAAGGCGTTGAGCTTTCGCGTTTCTACACAACGCCCAGTTGTTCACCGACAAGGGCGGCTTTAATGACCGGCCGCAACGCCTTTCGTCTCGGTATCGCCTACGCCACAATTATGCCATGGAGTAACAACGGCGTGCATCCCGAAGAGCGTTTTATGCCTCAGGCGTTTAAGGAGGCCGGCTATCAAACGGCCATGTTTGGCAAGTGGCATCTGGGCCACGCGCAGGAAACCTATCATCCCAACCAACGCGGCTTCGATCACTTCTACGGGCATTTGCATACAGAAGTAGGTTTCTACCCGCCTTTTTCCAATCAGGGCGGCAAAGACTTTCAACGCAATGGTGTCAGTATTGACGACCAAGACTATGAAACCTTTATGTTAGTCGACGAGGCGTCACGCTGGTTGCAGGACCGTGAAAAGAGCAAGCCGTTTTTTATCTATATGCCTTTTTTGGCGCCCCATACACCGCTGGACGCACCTCAGGAATTCAAAGACAAGTACCGCGACATGAAAGATACTCGCGGCCCATCCCGCAGCCCGGCGGACCGCATTAGTGCGATGAGCAAGAAGGCCGGCCATGCAAAATCCCAACGGCAGATATACGCCGCCGTGGTGGATGCCATGGACCATGCGATTGGTAATTTAATGGATACCCTGAAAAAAGAAGGTGTTGTTGACAATACCATCGTGCTGTTTTTCAGCGACAACGGCGGGCAAGTAATTTTTGGCAGCGGGGGAGCTGACAACTCGCCATTGCGCGGCGGTAAAGGTGAAGTGTTCGAAGGGGGTATCCGCAATGTATCGTTAATGCATTGGCCCGCGAAGATTAAGGGCGGCCAGAAGCTGGAGCAAATCGTTTCGGTAATGGATTTATTTCCTACCCTGGCGGCCGCCGCCGGCATAGAAACCGGCGTCTCGAAACCACTCGATGGCATCAATATGTGGCCAGCAATCACCAAGGGTGCCAAAGTGCCTCGCAAAGAACCGCTATTCTTCGCCCAGGAATCGCCAAATTTTGGCAGTTTCAAACACACGCTGTTCGACGATGAATGGAAGTTGATTCAGCTTGTCGAGCAGGACCTCGAGCAAATCAATATCAAAAACATGTTGTTTAAGATCAAAGATGACCCGAACGAGCTTAAGGATGTTGCAGGCCAGCAACCGGAAGTGGTTAAAACCATGGCCGAGAAGATTCGCCATTGGCGGGGGCAGTATATAGTCAGCGGTACCCGCGCCAACTTAGTGCCGCCTCCCGGTTGGCGCGCGCCCAAAGATTGGGTGAATTACCCCGTACCCTTGGCGGAACTGCAGGAACAGGCAGCGCCAGGTATGTTGAAGGGCGCTTCCAAACAGTTGATGCAACGTTCGCTGGGCGAGAGGGGGAGATTGATTTACGATTAAACCCAGTTTAGCGAGCTCTTTTTGTAATTCAGTTGTAAGAGAATGGTACTTGAACAAGGCCGGTCGAAGCTACAAAAGCGCTGAATAGAGGGAGAATGTCTGGGACCGTCCCTAGCAGGGATGCTAGGGATCAAGCCTCCAGGGAAGGATTTACGGCGTGTCCCAAACATTTTCACTCTGTTCAGCGCGATCTGGACGCATAACCAAGCGCCATTGAGCCCTATGTAACTATATGCCAGGAGCAAACCCATGAAAGTCATGAATCTAACAGCTTTATTAAGGTGGAGCATCACCGTCCTTGCAGCGATTGCCATCAGCGGTTGC
>JBPCXM010000725.1:0-2625 GCA_051008535.1 Pseudomonadales bacterium
AGAATGCTGCAAGTCCGGCGGCAAAGCAGGTAGTGGTATCACCATGAACAAGCACAACATCGGGTTTATCGGAGCGCAACACATCGCGCATGCCAAGCAAAACGCGCGAAGTGACATCATACAAATCTTGATTCGCTTGCATTAAGTCAAGATCATAGTCTGCATGGATGTCGAAGATATCCAACACCTGGTCCAGCATCTGCCGGTGCTGCGCGGGAACGCATACTTTTGCGTCGAAACCACTGGCTTGTTGCAAACCCAACGCGACCGGCGCCATTTTTATTGCCTCGGGGCGTGTACCAAAAACAGTGAGTACTTTTAGTGACATATCGCTATAAATAAGTCAGCACCCAAAGGATGAATATTGGCAACTGAAGAAGCCACGCGCATACAGCTCCCCTACGCCTTGATACCAGCGAGCACATCTGAGCCGGTCAATGCGTTGAGCTTTTGTAGCAGGCTCAAATCGCGGTCGGAAATGTTTTTACGCCAATCGCTAAAGCTGATTTTTCGCGCTTTGATAATGTCGAGAATAATGCTGTGATTAATCGTTTTTTTGTCCAACGCGTAACCAGTCAGCAAAGCATACTCGCACAAGGTATTGATCAGGCGCGGAATACCGCGACTAAAAACATGTATCGCCAGAAAGGCCGTTTTATCAAAAACCAGCTCTTTGCAACCGGCTACCTGCAATCGATGCCGAATGTATTTAACTGTATCAGATAGGTCCAGCGCTTCTAAATGATACTCGGCACCAATCCGTTGGGTTATCTGCGACAGCTGCGGTTGGAGTAACAATTCCATGAGTTCAGGTTGACCTACAAGAATGATCTGCAATAGCTGGTCGTTTTCTGAATTGATATTGGTGAGTAGGCGCAGTTCTTCCAGCGTTTCGGCGCCAATATTTTGCGCCTCATCGACGACCAGCACGGGGGTTCGCCCTTGGCCGTACTCATCGATCAGAAACCTCTGAATCTCGCGATATAGCGTGACTTTATCTTTATTCTCGTGGGCCAGATTAAAGGCGAGAGCTACCCATTGCATCAAATCGCCAAAATTTCGATGCGTGTTGTTAATCATTCCTATCGTTGTTTTTTTATAATCGATGCTGTGCAGCAAACGCTTAATTAGTGTAGTTTTACCGGCACCCACTTCGCCAGTGATAACCGTTATGCCGCCTGCATTTTCGAATAAACCGTATTCAAGCATGCTGAGTGCAAGTTTGTGCTTATGCGACAGGTAGATGTACTTTGGGTCGGGGGCCAGATTAAAAGGCTTTTCAGTTAAGCCATAAAACTCTCGGTACATTCCCGATTAACCTTGATTATTAGATCGCAAAACGGCTTAAACGGCTTTGTTGAGGATGGTGCCCAACAAATGGCTACCCTCGAGCAAGTGCAAGGACTTGTGAATGTCATCGGCAGTACTGACACCTTCTTCCACAACAAGTAAGTTAGTGTCAACTTTGGGCGTTAGTATCAACGCATCGTCATTGCGCAACAACGGTGGTAGATCGAAAATAATGATTCGAGATTCGTAGCGCTGCTCTAATTCTCGCATTAAACCATGCATTTGCGGCGAAGATAGAATCTCAGATGCGTAATTACCTTGCGGAGTGCCGGGCAAGACCACAAGACGTTCGAACCCTGGATTAAACAGCAGGTCTTCCAGCTTCGCACGGTCTTCCAAGTAGTCGACGATACCAAACTCGACGTCTATTCCTAACATATTATGTATGCTGGGCTTTCTCAGATCGAGGTCAACCAGCAACACGGTTTGATTCACATCGCGCGAAAGGCTTATCGCCAAATTGATAGCGGTCAAGGTCTTACCGGCATTTTCACCGGGGCTTGTAATCGCCAGGGTGTGCCAATTCTCACTTCCCATCTTGCGCAACACCTGGGACCGTAACTGGCGATAGGCTTCTACTCGCTGGTCTTGCTCGAAACCGGCAATGATTCTGTTATCACGCAATACCACGTCGGATAGATCAACTTTTTGTGTTTCTGTGTAGCTAATACGGGTGAGCTCAGATTGGTCATCTCTAGATACACCACCAACATAATTAGAAGCATCGCCACGAGCCTCAGTTTGTGAGCCGATAACGCCTTGACGTTGCGCTCGTGCTTTATCTAGCGCTTCCTGTACTCTTTCCATAACAAAACTACCTGTGTTAACTCAAACCTAGCTTATTCATGAGAATAAACCAAATAACATCCAGTGGTTTATAAAACGCATGGATAAATATAAGTAAAACTACTGCACCCACGGCCAAAGCGATCTTAACGCGGGTTTGTAATTTAAGTTGCGAATCTGTATCAGTCTCATTTTCGATATAAGGAATGATCGAAATTGGAGCGACGCCACCCAGCACTTCCGTGAGCGCTTTCTCGCCACGTACGCTTGCGTCCATAAGCTCCAACATTGCGACGGCCGCAAGACCGCCAAATACACTCAGCACCAATCCAACCAACAGTAAAGCGATCCGATTAGGGCTGACCGGCTCTATTGGACGTTGTGCAGGATCGATCAACGTAAAGCGCTCACCCTTCCGGTCCTGCTCAAGGTTTTTCGCCAGGTTGGCTTCCATCTGCTTGGCTTTGATCTCACGATATTTCAACGTCG
>JBPCXM010000726.1:0-3957 GCA_051008535.1 Pseudomonadales bacterium
ATATCCGGCGACTAGATCGCTCAATTTATCCATGCTAATGATTAGCTTACCAATCGCTTCAAAGGCTTCGGCTTCCTGCATGGCTTGTATCACGTCAATATCAAGGTCAAGCACGTCAGCCAGAAACCAATCGTTGAAGCACCCAAGCACGTACAAATCGCCGGATAGCTCGTCCGCCATTACGTTGTCGATTTCCATTTCATCGATGAATCGAACGCCGTCAACTTCAAAGTCTGTTTCGCTGCCGTCAATGGCGCGAACAACCTCGCGCCAATCCGGTTCACTGGTCAGCAGTTCGCACTGCTCTTTAATGTGTTTGATATCAGAATATTGCATTGTTTATCCCTCGCTCGTCAGTGACGATTTAATGTCTTGCAGGTGCGTTATAAGCGCGTCGATTCCATCGGCATTGATAGTTAGTCCTGAATAGAAATAACGCTCTTTACCTTTGCCAAAAGGATTTAATTTGCTTTTGGCTCGAACCTGAATCATTGCGTGGTAAGGCGAGTATTTATAAACGCGTAAGCAGTTATTCAGGTCTAGCTCAATCTGCGCGGTTTCGTTCGAGTCCAGTTCGTGCGTCGTTGCATACTCGTTATGGATGAACAGATCGCGCCCATGAAATTCTATTTTATGGTCTGACATTTGTTTACGACTCCAGATTGAATTGACGAACTAACTGCTTGAACATCGCGCTGTTTACATTTGCGAGCGGCTTATATCCACGCAACCATTGAATGCCATGAACGTTTAATACGTGGCTTATGTTCATCATCTTGCACTCGATGCTTGGGACAGATCGCCCGAGTTTCTCGGCGAGTGGTTTAGTCATGTGAGACTTTACGAAGTGTTCGCCTTTGGCATCGTGGGCTTGCATCTTCATGTATAAGGTAGCGACTTGCTGTACTTCTTTAGTCGTCCATTCCTTGCGCTTTGTGATTGCTTTCATCTTCATGTTTCTGTTTCCTATTTGCTGTTTAAGTACGAGTGATTATACATTAGTGTAATACTCTTGCAATACATAATGTGCTGATATGTGACACTGTTCACATACACGATTCAGGGCAAGTTTCGTGCCAACTTATCGCCGCTAGTACGTGCGCGCTGACTGCTGCACTGCAACATGCTGACGCTATAGTTGGCACGCTATGTGCTAGTAGCAAGTACCGTGCCAAGGGTGGCGTGACCCAGGTCACACCAGGGGTAAATTAAAAAGCGACCGGCCTTAACTATAATCATGGGGAGTCCCATGCTGACTGCGTAAAATTCGTGTATTCTTTGCCCCTGTACCCTTAAAGGTACTTGCGAAAAAATTGCAAAAATTTTGAAAATGCTAAAAGGAACCCGCCATGACAAACTCTGAAAATTACGGTTACATTGAACGCCCGATTGCGCTATTTATTGCGAATTTAAAGGCGGTGATTTACTGCTTGAAATGTCCGCTTGCCTACCAGGTGCGGATTGAGAATACGTGGGTCGAAGACCGCAATAAGCGTGATGAACTCGGCGATCCGATGTACCGCGAGCATATTACGTTCATCGGAGTGATTGATATTGACGAGAATATGCGCCCGATACTGGTTAAGACATTCTTTGGAAAGCCCAGGTTTTTGTAGTAGTATCCGCGAGAACCCGCCGCCGACATTGAGGATTCTCGCATGACCTACCATCGTACTTGCGGCAAAGGTGGCACGCGCAATTCCGCGCGCGAACGCCACGCCGACGAATATCTACCCAATTTCAACAAGTCCACTACCGACGGTTTCAGTTCGCCGCCGCGCAGAGGGCGTAAAGTGAATAATCCTGGAAAGGGTAAAGGCACTAAAGATGCAGCGGCGCAAGGCCGACGTACCAAAGACCGATACGACCGCATGGCAGCGGGCATCCCGCCGCGCCAAACCATCGGCGAACGCGTCGGCGCGCGATTCATTGGTAAGAGCGGTATTACCGGCAGGTATTGATGCCGTTCAAGAAAATGGCGAACGGCAAATACCGTTCCCCATCGGGGCGCGTAATGACGGGTGCGCAGGTAAAAGCCTACTACGCGAAAACGAAGGGTAAAAAGCGGAAACGTAAATGACAGTTGTAATTGCCAATCCAACGGCGGAAAAGGTTGCGCTTCCTGGCGGACCTGATACATCGGTACAGTTTAATAGTGCAGGCAACTTCGGTGGTAACGCCGATTTCACATGGGATGGTGCGACACTTAAAGTAAGGTCTTTTGCGGAACTGCAAGACCTCACTAATCAAGACCCAACTGCTTCTGACACTATCGAAGCCAATATCAAACTGACCTCGCTCGATAACAATCTGTTCGGGTTTATCGGTCTTGACGGTAACGATAGCCTGGATTTTATTCATTACGCCTATGACGGAATAATCAGACTCCTTACTACTGATGCAAACGGTTCTGATTACGGCATCGAGATAGGTCCGGCATTTTTTCAGCTTCAATCTGCTGTTGGCGGCAGTTTTGAGCAAATAATTGTTACCGATTCAGATAGCGCGGCGACTGTCGCCGATGTTGATATTGAAATGAAGGCTCCGGTAACTTTTGACTTCGGTTTAATTGTTGAGGAAGCTGCCGATCATCCCAGAACACCATCAGCAGGAAAAGGCCAATACTGGATCAGGGACGATACGCCGAATACCCCTATGTTTACCGACGATGCCGGTAACGATTATGTGTTGAACGCTACTGGTACTGGTGATGTAGTCGGACCGGCGAGCAGTGTCGATGATCGTATCGCGACCTTCGATGGTGTCACCGGCAAGCTAATTCAGGATAGCGGTACGCTTGTTAGTGACCTGGCGTTATCGACTCGCACGCTAACCGCCGGAGCCGGTATGACCGGCGGCGGCGATCTGACCGCCGACCGAACATTTGATGTTATTGCGAACGCCGACGGCAGTATCACAGTCAATGCCAATGATATACAGGTCGGCGTACTGGCAACCGACGCGCAGCACGGCAATCGCGGTAATGGCGCACTGCATACTAACTTTGATGCGGCTACCGCAGGCTTTGTTCCTGGGTCCGGCGGTGGGGCGGTAAATTTTCTGCGGGCAGACGGCACCTGGTCAGACCCGACGCCCGTCTTCGGTACTGAATTCGAACAGGGTATCAGTCTCGGCGAAGTGTCTACCACCAGTAACACGTATGTCACGGCGTACACCTTTACTTCGGCATCGCTGCCTGCCGGTGACTATAAGATCGAGTGGTTTGCGGATAAAGGCGAGCAAAGTGACAAGGAATCATCACACCGAGTGCTGATTGACGGCACGGAAGTCAGCAATTCGGAATGGCGCATTAAAGAGGGAACCGAGGACGATGGTACGGCGTGGCTCGATATGTCAGGTCACCGCATTCTGACGTTAGGTGCGGGTACGCATACGGTCGCATTCCAGTACCGAACGGATGCGACGGCGTATCTTCGTAACATGCAAGTTTCACTATTTAGGGTCGCATAATGCCAACGGGTAACGGTCAACCGAGAACTTACGATACAACCAATCCTGGCGATTGGACGCCTGGTAATACGCTGTATTCGCCGACGCTAGTCGATGAACTGCGCAATGATCCAGGTCTGGCAGGCAACCAGGTAACCCGCGTTGATACGGCGGGTGCGACCATCGAGGTCGATCAGGACATTTTATTGTGGTTCCCGAGTGCGCTATCCGGCGCAGAAGAAGCGGCAGCAGACGCCGTGGTACTGGCGCACAATGCGACTGCGCCCGAACCTGCCGTCGAAACCATGACCGACGGGACCGAAGTAAACGGCGATATGCTGATTTACAACGATACGGACGAGGCTTTTGTTAACGTCACTATGTCGGGCGATGCGACCATTGACGAGAATGGCGCACTGACAATTTCCGGTTTGAGCGATTACGTGCTGAAAGCCGGTGACACCATGACCGGCGATCTTAATATGGCTTCCAACACAGCCATAAAGA
>JBPCXM010000727.1:0-2523 GCA_051008535.1 Pseudomonadales bacterium
GCCGGGTGCTTGCCGAGGGCTATCGCTACTTGTCCGGCTTTATTCACCACGGTGTCGAACGCGCTTTTCATGAAGACCCGGACTTTCCGGCATTTCGTAACGCTTTATCCATTTTTAACAAGTCGACCATTGAAAACGCGGACGCGATCTATTTTTACGCACCCATCGATGGCAGTAAGCGCTACCTCGTTAAGGCCAAGGTGGAGGACTTCCGGCATTGGCGCGGTGAGTCGCGAGCAGCCACTGGGCCAAAAGCGCCACAGTATCTGATTTTTGAGACCTCCGATGGGACCTTGTCGGGTGACACGGGAGACCTGAGTGAACTGACACCAGGGTTTCGCACCGGTTTCGGTAGACTGGATTCCTCGGAACTCCAGGTCAGCAACGACGGCGAGCTGGAACTGCTGCTAGGGCCGGAGAAGCCAGAGGGTTATAGCGGTAACTTCATTTGTACACGCAAGCCGCCACGCAAAAATGATCCGGAGGGCGGCGACCGCTATGCCACTTACATCAGTGGCCGACAGTTGTTTTATGACTGGGAAAATGAGGAGCCGATTGCGCTGAACATTACCGCACTTGACACTGTAGGTGAGCATCCGCCGGCCTTGACGCCGGACAAAGCCGCTGCGCAGCTACGCCGTATGGGATCGATTATTCACGGTCATATGAAGTTCTGGCTGCATTTTTACGATGTGGTGCTGAACGTCAATGGCACCCATGAGAACACCCAGGGCAGCCCGTATTTTATGCCGGTCAATGCGTACAACACGCCCAATGCAGCCTCCAGTGACACCGGCGGTGGCATGAGCACCAATATCTATGCCGGGGGCTTGTACGATCTGGAAGACGACGAGGCCTTGTATGTTGAGGCCACTTTTACCGGCGACCCGGTGTACACGAGTTTTCATCTCGGTAATATGTGGGGCGAATCGCCCGACTATGCCAACCATCAAAGCAGTTTGAACCTGGTACAGATGTATCTGGGTGAAGATGGCGTGCAGCGTTGGGTGGTGGCGCACCGCGACCCGGGCGTGCAGAACTGGCTGGATACTACCGGCTTGCCCAAGGGCTACCTCTCGCATCGCTGGGCTTATTCCGAGCTGCCACCAAAAGATGAGTGGCCGACCATTACGGCGAAGAAAATTCGCTTCGATGAGGTTCGCGATCACTTCCCGGAAGATATGCCCATGCTTACGACGGAGCAACGTCGCGAAGCAATTGGCATACGCCAGGAGCATGTAAAACGGCGCTACCGGGTATTTTAGAAGCAAAGCGACGATTTCTATTTAAGAGTGCAAATTATGAACAATGTGGAAAAATACGGCCCTTGGGCCTTAATCACAGGCGCATCAGAAGGCATCGGCAAAGGTTTCGCAAAGCAATGCGCGCAGCAGGGCTTCTCCCTGGTGATGATTGCCCGGCGCGAAGCGTTGCTCGAGTCGGCGGCGAAGGAAATTCGAGACGAGTACGGTGTTGAAACCAGGACCCTGTCGGTAGACCTGACGGCTCCGGGCTGCGAGGAAACCATCAAGGAGTTTTGCAACGATCTCGAGATTGGACTGTTGATCAATAATGCAGCGTTCAGCACGCCAAGTGAGTTTCTCAAGCTGAGCGCAGATAATATTGAGAAGCAGATTTATATCAATATTCACGTCACCGCTATGCTCAGTCACCATTTTGGCGTTTTGATGAAGGAGCGCGGTCGTGGCGCGATTGTTAACGTGTCGTCCAAGACCGGTGAAGTTGCCATGCCCTATTTCGCCATGTACTCGGCCGCGAAATCCTTTATCTCGACCTTGACCGAGGCCATTTGGTTCGAGTTGAAAGATCATGGTGTCGACGTGCTGGCGCTGAAGCCCTGTCAAACCGCGACCGAAGGTTATTTGCGCAGGAACCCTAATACCTGGGGCGATGAGGGTGTGCAAACCGTTGAAGACTGCGTTAGCGAAGCCTTTGGTGCGCTGGGTAACCACGCGGGCTGGTTGCCCTGGGAGCCTAGCCGTGGCGATGTTGTCGCATTGCGCGCCATGCCTTTGGAAGATGCGATTTCCCGTAACGGTGAAGGCATGAAGCACGTGTTCGGCGCACAATTGGTCGAATAATCAACTGTATTTTTTCCAGAATTTCTTAAATCGGGAGTGTGAATATGAGTCTCAATGAACGAACTGCGTTGATTACTGGCGCCGGCCAGGGCATGGGCCTGGTCGTGGCACGACGGTTGGCCGCACAAGGTGTGCAGGTGCTTATCAACGATATCGACTCGGCGAAAGCCGAGGCTGCTACCCGGGAGATCGTTGCCGCCGATGGGAAGGCACTGGCCGCCCCCTTCGACATCACCAAAACCGAGACCGTTATGGCCCGCGTGGCGGAACTCGAAGCCTCGGTTGGCGCAATCGATATACTCATCAAAAACCCCGACAACGCCGCCCACCGCGACACACACCAGGTTGCGTTCAAGGACATGCCGCCGGAGGAGTGGGACATGTACATCGGCGTTAACCTCTTCGGTGTACTCAACTGTAC
>JBPCXM010000728.1:0-2906 GCA_051008535.1 Pseudomonadales bacterium
CGGCGCGCACTGAACGTCGAAGGCGCGATACGGTCTGGCATGGTGTGCCAGGGTTTGATCGGTTCGGCGCTTGCAGGTGCAGCCACTTATGCCATGACCCAGTCACCGCGCGAGGCCCGCAACCGTATGACCGCGATGCTGGGAGACCTTGGCTCGTCACTGGCAGGTCTCGACCTGCAAGTCGACGGCCGGCGTTTTCTTGAGGCCGCGCGCCCCGCGGTTTTTGTTTTCAATCATCAGAGCTACATGGATGCGGTCATCCTCGCGCAACTATTGCGGCATGATGTGACTGCTTTCTGCAAGCAGGAGCTCGCCAGTAATCCAATCATCGGTCCTTACATGCGCGCGCACGGCGCCATATTTACAGACCGTAAAGATCGCGCAGCCGCGCGTGCACAATTACGCTCGGCGGCTAATTTGATCCAGTCTGGACGTTCGGTGGCAATAGCGCCGGAAGGCACACGCAGCAACACTGAGGAACTCGGTGCCTTCAAGCGTGGTGCGTTTATTCTGGCCCGAAAGGCGGAGGTACCGGTGGTGCCAGTGGTTTTGCACAACAGCGGAGATGTTTTGCCTAAGGGCAAGCTCTGCATCAACCCGACCACGGTGCGGGTGACGGTACTGCCCCCTACCAATCTTCACGATTGCTCACATCTCGATTTCACGGCTCGTATTGGCAATCTCGAACAAAAATATCGCGAAGCTCTGGCCGTTTAGCTGATACAGCGGCTTACTGGAGAATACGTGCATGAGTGACGTTAACGCGTTGATCGCGGGTTTCAAAGCTTTTAACGATGAATATACCGAAGACAGCGACGGAAAGTATCGCGACCTTGCCCAGTACGGACCGCACTCAAAAATACTAATGATCGCGTGCTGTGACTCGCGGGTAGACCCGGCGATTATCACCAACTCGAAAGCGGGCGACCTAATGGTAATCCGCAATATGGCTAATCTCGTACCCCCTTACGACGCCAACAGCGCCTTCCAGGAAACCCAGGGGGCTATCGAGTTTGCGGTCTGTTACTTGAACATCGAGCACATCATCGTGATGGGTCACTCGCGCTGTGCCGGTATTCGCAGCCTGCTAACGCGTTTGCTGGACGACAGCGATGCCGTACTCCCCTTGGACAAGTGGACGGCCGTTGCCGAGCCCGCAGCCAAGGAAGTGCTGGAGCATATGCCTGACGCAGATCTCGATGATCAATCCTGCGCCTGTAGCCGCAGTGCGCTGACGTACTCACTGGAAAATTTGAAAACCTACCCTTGGGTCGCAGAGCGGCTTGCAAAACAACGCCTTGATCTGCGCGCATGGTATTTTAATTTGGCCGATGGCGACTTACAGCAATACGACCCCGAGAAATACGAGTTTACATCGCTTTATTAGACATAAATGCTACGGCAGTTGGTTGTTAATCGATGAGTACGAGCTGCTATGCCCGCAATAAGTGTATTCGATGTAGAAACTCAGGTCTGACCAAGCAAGACCATCTCGTATACAATCGGTAGAGCAATAAACCAGCAAGAGCGGCACGGACGGACGAAGGGCTGAATCCAGATAGCCATCGTTCCAGTCATGCCAAGCCAGATGAGCTGTGTGAGTATCTAGAGCCGGATGATCCGGTCACTTAATCATGAACCGCCAATAATTGGACTCAACTCATCTTGTTCTGTCTGCGAAGCAGCTTCTGATCGTTTGGCGTCGATTTACAATCCGACTATCGATTGCAAGCTAGCATGAGTATTTGTTCAAATAATTATCGACGTTATAATTTACCGGAAAGCTTGTAATGCTTTCTCGGATATTTTGAAAATATCGTTATCGGGGAAACTCAATATATGTCTAAGGAGGCACTGATTACTGGTATCACTGGGTAGGACGGTGCCTACCTGGCTCGTTTTCTGCTGGCCAAAGGGTAGGAGGTTCATGGCATCAAGCGCCGGACGTCGCTATTGAATACCGATCGGGTTGATGATTTGTACCAGGATCCTCATACCGAGAATCGTAATTTTGTACTCCACTACGGCGATCTAACCGATTCGACCAATATCATCCGCATAATCAATGAGTGTCAGCCTGACGAAATTTATAACTTGGGGGCCCAGAGCCATGTAGCGGTGTCATTCGAGTCTCCCGAGTACACGGCCAACACCGATGCTCTGGGAGCGCTACGAATACTGGAAGCCATCCGGTTTTTGAAGCTCGAGTGTAAAACCCGCTTCTATCAGGCCTCAACATCTGAGTTGTACGGCAAGGTTCAGGAAATACCACAAAACGAGTCCACGCCCTTTTATCCGCGTTCCCCCTACTCAATTGCCAAACAATATGCCTATTGGGTTACCGTGAACTATCGCGAGGCGTATGGAATCTACAGTTGCAACGGCATTCTTTTCAATCATGAATCGCCCCTGTGTGGAGAAACATTCGAAACGCGCAAGATCACTCGTGCGCTAACACGCATCAGTGTGGGTTTGCAGGACTGTTTGTATTTGGGCAATATAAACGCAATGCGCGACTGGGGTCACGCACGCGATTACGTGGAGATGCAGTGGCTGATGTTGCAACAAGATGAGCCCGAGGATTATGTGATTGCAACCGGTCAGCAGCATTCTGTGCGTCGGTTTATTGAGCTATCGGCTCAGCGATTAGGTATCACACTATATTGGGAAGGCGACGCCGAAAATGAAATTGGAATAGTCGAAAAAGTTCTTGATTCGAAAGCCTGTCAGGTTATACCGGGCAAGACCATTGTGCGAATAGACTCTCGTTATTATCGTCCCACGGAAGTGGAGTCGCTGCTGGGAGATCCTACACGGGCAAGGGAACAGCTTGGCTGGCAGTCTAAAACAAGCTTTGCTGAGCTCATCAATGAGATGATAGATGCCGATCTCGAATTAGCCAAACG
>JBPCXM010000729.1:0-2852 GCA_051008535.1 Pseudomonadales bacterium
CTCCATGGTTTGCGATACCTGCTGCGGTTATCATATGCAGGGAGATCGTCGTATCCGCACTACGTGAGTGGATGTCAGACTTGGGCAAGCGCACCAGCGTTGCGGTTTCGGTGGTGGGCAAGGTGAAAACCGGCGTGCAGATGGTTTCCATTATCGTATTACTCGCGGCCGGTGATAAAATAGTGCCGCAATTGGAAATATTAGGTTTTATTTTGCTCTATGTAGCCGCCATATTGACGCTCTGGTCCATGGTTATTTACTTCAAGGCCGCCGCGCCAGAGTTTAGTATGAGCTCAAGTGACGATTCCTAGCTGGTTTACGTTCCTTTAGCTTGACAGTCTCGTTACAAGCAATAGAATATGCGCCTCTTGAACATTGCGGGAATAGCTCAGTTGGTAGAGCGCAACCTTGCCAAGGTTGAGGTCGCCAGTTCGAACCTGGTTTCCCGCTCCATTATAAGAACCTCGGCACCGCCGGGGTTTTTTATGGTCGGAAGTCCTGTGTGTTCGAAAGGAACGATATAAAGGCGCGGTGGCAGAGTGGTTATGCAGCGGACTGCAACTCCGTGTACGCCGGTTCGATTCCGACCCGCGCCTCCATTTAGACGCTAGGAAAAAGAAAAGCCCACCTAGTCTAGTTACATGCCCGGGTGGCGTTGTGGTAGACAGGGGTGCGAAGCACCGCAGGAGCAAGTTGGTAAAGAGATAGTTAATTTTGATATGCCCGGGTGGCGAAATTGGTAGACGCAAGGGACTTAAAATCCCTCGGTGGCAACACCGTGCCGGTTCAAGTCCGGCCCCGGGCACCAATATAAACAACTGCTTAGGTAATTTTCTTAACAAAGCATTGATAGTGGTCGGTCGCATAGGCAAGAGCAGCGACTAAACCGTTTATATCCATACATCGTTATCAGCGGTGCGCTCACCACCCTCGTGCCCCGTATTTAGAATGCCGCGGGGTTCTATAAGTAAAATTTTAACTTCGTTTTCCGCATAGGGTTTGTGCTCGACTCCTTTCGGTACAATGTACATTTCGCCATATTTTAGATCTACGTGCCCATCGCGGAAATCGATTCGCAGATTGCCATCAAGAACGATAAATGTTTCGTCTGTATCCTCGTGGTCATGCCACACAAAATCACCCTTAATCTTTACTATTTTGAACTGATAATCGTTCATCTCCGCGATCACTTTAGGTGTCCACTGCTCGTCGAACAGACTGAGTTTCTGTTCAAAGTTTAACGCTTGGTATTTCATAGGAGTTCCTCTTGCAGCTAGCTCAGCGGCTTGGTGTTAGCAACGTCCTCTACCATAACTGGCTAGCGTACAAATTCATCAAGTGCTGACATTGCTTTCTCAGCATGCTCGCTTTGAACAAATATGTGGTCATGAAAGTTCCCTGCAATTACATTTGCACTTATGCCATATTCGCTTAGTTTAGTTGCGACGGCTGCAGTCAATCCAACGGCATCTAGGCTGGAATGTATTCTTAACGTAATTGCTCTAAAGACAGAATCGTAGCTTATTCCATTCCTGTCTGCTTTAAGTTTCGGGATGATTAGTGTTAAACCCTCGGGCTCCACACAAGCGGCAAAAGGTTCCAATTCTGGGTGATCTCCATAACGAGAGTTTTGAAAGCTACAAAATACGTATTCTTCATCCAAAAGAATTGGAGACATGGAAGCCAACAGCTTACTGAGAACGTTTTCGCCCGTCATACTAATCCAAGTTATTGTATCAATGCACTTCGCTACTGTCGTGGGCAACGCTTGTGCTCGACTCCTCGTGCCGAAGGGCATCGAGCTCTGCTTTTAGCTGATCTTCATTTTCCAGGTTGACGAATGCACTCTCCAGTATATCGACGGCCGGCGTTCGACTGGTCGTGTGCTCCATTTCCGTAATGCGAGTTTCCCAGCGATCAAAAGTATCGTCGAGACAAGCGACGGATGCCGATTGACCTACAATGGTATTAATAATGCGTTGTGCCTCTGCCGCGGAATGAAAAGAACGCATCACGTTGCGCTGTTGTGTTAGAGCTTCCAACTGCTGCTCGAAGTGGTCTACGCTGCTCGCCACGGAGGTTTCCAGCTCGCTGTGACGGGTTAGCGCGACGCGGGCCTGTTGTGCCTCTTGCCGGCGGGTGTTACGGCGCTGCAAACACTGCAGAGCCTTTTGCTCATCGGTATCAGCCACACTCAGGGCACGGTTTTGCCACTGGTTAGCCGATTGTTGCAACGACGCCAGCTTGTGCCGCAATGCGTCACCATCCTTATTGACTCTCGCGATTCGGGCTCGTGCTTTTTCGGCGGCGGAGCGCGTGTCTGTCAACGCCGCCTCGACCACCGCGATATGTTTTTCAATCTGCGAAACGGCGTTATCAACACCGGCGGTGACGGTTGCGCGAAGGCGTTCGTACAATTTCATCGGTCAACTCTCCGAGGCGGCTATTGAGCGCGAAGTATCGCGAAAAGAATCGGTAAACGGAACCTAAAGTTTTAAAGTGTTGGTATACCAGCTATTAAGTATCGTATAATGATACTTAACAACAATCACGCACGATGAATAATGGGAGAGAGAAATGGCACAGACCGCTGCGCTGGTGGATACGCTAAAAGCCTGTTTAAAAGCTAACGGTATCACCTATGCCCAAGTTGCTACCGAACTCGCGCTGTCTGAAGCCAGTGTGAAGCGCTTGTTTTCGGCATACAGTTTTTCGATCGAACGGCTAGACAAGGTGTGCCACCTGATGGAGATGGAGATCAGCGACCTCGTTCAGCAAATGAATGAACGGCAAAAACGCATTCAACGGTTAAGCGAAGCGCAGGAACAACAGATCGCGGAAGATTTGGTGCT
>JBPCXM010000730.1:0-12608 GCA_051008535.1 Pseudomonadales bacterium
TTGGGTCGATCACCGCCAAAATCCGCTTAATTTCAAACATTTTGTACCCTCATTTCAAGGTAGCTACAATAAAACCCAACTGTATCCAGTGAGACAAAACATCGCCCACAGTCTGCTTGCTCAAGCAAACATTTTGTATTCGGTAATGTACTTACGTGAATGTGGTAAGTCCTTATCAAGGCTTAAACTTTGAAACACCGTGGAAGATTCACATACTTCGATCTGTCACACCGTGTGACAACGTAGAGTCATTTTTTCCGTATTTTCGCTACTGCAAGATATAGATAAAAGCCGCTTTGACATTGCTTCTAGCATACCAGTTTACGCCGGCGGGTCGTTCAATTCCGACAGGGGTGTCCATGTTAGCGATATGACATCAAAAAGAGATGTTCTTCTATGTGAAGGGTTGCCATCTGAAGCAACAATATTGCCATCTTCTAACATCAGAAAGATTTGACTGTGCTGCAGCGCTGCAGCAGAAGATCGAAATACAAAATAGGCAAAACATGAAAGCCGGTGTATTTTGCCCAACGAGACCATAGGAATTGCTTTCAATGCTCGTTTCACAGGTAAATATCGAACCGGCATTCGAATATGCCTGTAATGTTTGATTTTTACGAGATTGCGGCTCAGTTCACATCGTTCTACAAAACTGTCACGAAGTTAACACTATCTTTACTGGCGAGCCAGATTTTAAATGGTGCTGTTCAATAAGTAGACGTAAAAATAGCTGGAGCGCATTTAGATCCGCATTGGCATTTGGTTTGAACAGTCTTAACTACCGATTGTCTAATAACATGATCGAATTGTATGCAAATGGGGTTGATTTTCCCGTTCGACTGCCCCATATTTGTAGTTACCCAGTTTAAGTTAGCAGCCTATCAGGAGCAGCTCCAATGCAAGACAATCAAGTATTAAGTACCAGTACCAATCGCACAGAAGTGGTGGGCGATGAAGCCAGCAAGGTATTGCGTAATACCTATGCCCTGTTGGCAATGACCGTGCTATTTAGCGCGATCACGGCGACGATCTCCATGGCCGTCAACATGCCTCATATGGGTTTGATAATGTTGCTGCCCTACTTCGGATTGTTATTTGCGGTTGAAAAGACCAAAAATTCCGGATGGGGCCTGTTTTGGGTGTTTGCGTTAACCGGTTTCCTTGGCTTGACCATTGGACCTATTCTTAATTTCGTTTCAAGCGAGTCCATCCTGATGGCCCTGGGCGGAACTGCGGTTATTTTCTTTGCCTTGTCGGGCTACATTCTCGTCACCCGCAAAGATATGAGCTTTGCGACCGGGTTTTTGATGACCGGTATTCTGGTTGCTTTTATTGCCGCCATTGCGAATGCGTTTCTACATATTCCAGCTTTGGGACTGGCAGTATCCAGCATGTTTCTAGTGCTCGCTTCGGGGCTGATCATGTGGCAAACCAGCGCAATTATCCACGGCGGCGAGCGTAACTATATCTCCGCGACGGTAACACTGTATGTAATGCTATATAATATTTTCTCGGTACTGCTGAGCTTTATCGGCATGGGTGACGATTAATTACGCACACTGATGCCATACGAAAAAGCCCCTATATGGGGCTTTTTTTCTTTAAGAAAGAATGAAATTTTCGATTCTCGTCAACGCTGCACCGCACAGTAATGAAGGCGGTAGATCTGCCTACCATTTCGCCCGCGCCACGCTGGCCGGCGGTCACGAGATTTACCGAATATTTTTTTATCACGACGGGGTCTTGAACGCCAATAATTTGAACCAGTTTGCGCAGGACGAAACTGACCTGCAAGCACAGTGGGTTTCCTTAGCTCAGGAGCATGGCTTCGAACTCGCGGTGTGCATCGCTTCGGCACTGCGCCGTGGCGTGTTGGATGCAAGCGAAGCGGACCGATACGACAAACCGGCCAGCAATCTGCAGGCGGCATTTACCATCGTCGGTTTAGGGCAACTAGTCGATGCCGGCTTGCATTCCGATCGACTCGTGACGTTCGGGAACTAGCTTTGAACGGCAGTATTCTGGTAAGCACTCGTCATGCACCATACGGCAATACGCTGGCGCAAGATGCGCTCGATGTGGCGCTTACCTACGCCGCCTTTGATCAGACAGTGTCGCTACTGTTTCTCGATGACGGTGTACTGCAGCTACTGCCACAACAAGCGGCGGATGCGCTGGCACAAAAAAACATCGCGAAAATCCTGCAATCGTTGGCCTTGTACGACATCGACAAGGTTTACGTCGACGAAGCGGCGATGCAGCGTCGAGGCTTAGACTCAAAGCATTGCGTACTGCCGGTAATCTCACTCGACTCTGCTGCCATCGCGGAATTAATGCATCTCCACAAGATTGTGTTGAGCTTTTGATATGACCCTGCATATCTGTAACAAATCACCGACTGAGAGTTCTGCCCTGCAATCCTGCCTAGCAGTAGCTTGCAGCGGTTCAGGAAATGCCGTGCTGCTGATTGAAGACGCGGTCTACGCCGCATTGCCAGCACTCGAAAAATCGCTTGATTTACGAGATGAGATCGCGAATACGGAGCTCTACGCACTCAAAGATGATTTAAAGGCACGCGGACTAGAATCATCTCTCGCCTCCTACATCACTGCGATTGACTACGCGGATTTCGTTCAACTCTGCGTAGATCACAGCAATAGCCATAGCTGGTATTAGTGTCCTCCAAAGTCGATAAAGAAGGCTTTCTGGTAAACCGCAACGACTGGAACGAATCAGTCGCACAGCAGTTGGCCGCGCAACACGACATTCAATTGACCGACCCGCATTGGGAGATCATCGAATTGCTGCGACGCTTCTATGCCAGCTACGACCACGCGCCGGCGATGCGCGCGTTGGTGAAATACACGGCGCAAGAACTCGGTAAAGATAAGGGCCGCAGCATTTATTTGTTAACATTGTTTCCCGGCAGCCCCGCGAAGCTCGGCGCAAAAATCGCCGGCTTGCCAAAACCAGACAACTGCTTATAGCCAGCTGCTGCAATCCATGAATAACAACGAGCACTCCTTCGCGCCCTTCGTACGCACACTCGGCAAAGGCAAAACCGGTAGCCGATCGCTAACCACTGAGGAAGCCTACAGTGCCATGCAAATGATACTGGAGGGTGCGGTTGAAGATGTTCAACTCGGTGCCTTTCTCATGCTCCTGCGCGTGAAAGAGGAAACCGCTGAGGAGTTAACAGGTTTTGTACGCGCGGTCCGTGACTGGATTGGTGCGGTGCGGGTGAGTGTCGATCTCGACTGGTCATCGTACGCCGGTAAACGCCAACAACTACCTTGGTTTTTACTTAGCGCTTTGTGTCTTTGCTCGCAGGGTTACCGCATTTTTATGCATGGAACACGCGGTCATACCACCGGACGAATGTACACCGAAGACGTCTTGCACACTTTGCGTTGGCCTATTGCTAGCAATTGGAATGAAGTGCAACACGCGCTGCGTGACAGCGGTTTTGCTTTTATGCCATTGCAAAGTTTGTGCGCACCGTTACAACGACTGATAAATTTTCGCTCCCAATTGGGATTGCGATCGCCCGTACACACCCTCTGCCGTTTGCTAAATCCCTTGCGCGCCGAATGCAGCCTGCAGAGCGTTTTTCATCCTTCTTATGCTGGAATCCATCAGCACGCCGCACAAATGCTGGGACACAAGAATCTCGCCATCATCAAAGGCGATGGAGGCGAATGTGAGCTGAGACCACAAGCCGACACCGACCTCTACCTGCTACAAGACGGGACTCCGCAAAGTGGCCGATGGCAGCGTCAACTTCTTGACAAGCCAAAGGCGTCCGCAATGAATATGGAGCAACTTGTAGGAGTTTGGCGCGGTAGTGACAGCGACAGTTATGCGGAACAAGCAACTGTAGGCACATTGGCGCTTGCGTTCAGTGCAATAAACCAACAGCAGGACCAAAATTTATGTATGCAGCAAGCGAGACAATGTTGGGAGAGTCGCAATATAGGCCTTTTATGAGAACTACTCGACGTTTTTAGTGTGCATTGGCAATTGTAAAAACTCTGTCTTTTATGAGGAAAGACTATACTATTAATAGTGCGGGAACTTACGAATTCGTTGAAGTCCTGGTAGTCAAACAATCATGCAATCAGATATGCAGTCAGACACTGACAATATGAGACCTATTCGCCCTAGCTATCCGCGCGGCGAACGCGTATTTAAGCGCGAAGAGCATTGGTATTTTCATACTAAGGACGCCGGTGAAAAGGGTCCATACATCGATAAACAAAACGCTTACTGGGCATTAGCGAAGTATATTCGTCGCCAATGCTCGTTCCAGTAAAGCAGTATTACATTACAACGACAACGACATAGCGTCGCTGTTAGCGATAACCCTCTGGGTTTTCACTCTGCCAACGCCAGGCATCTTCCACCATCGCGTCGATCGATTTCTCCGCAACCCAGCCCAAGTCACTTTTTGCTAAAGCCGGATCAGCATAGCAGACCGCGATATCGCCTGGTCTACGGGCAACGATTTCGTAGGGCACCTCTCTGTTGGTCGCCTTCTCAAATGCCTTGACCATCTCCAGTACCGAATAGCCCTGGCCCGTGCCCAAGTTGTACGTCACCACACCCGGGTTGGATTGCAGTTTCTCAACCGCCTTCAAATGGCCGAGAGATAAATCCACCACATGAATGTAATCGCGCACACCTGTACCGTCGGATGTTGGATAGTCAGCGCCAAAAACTGACAAGCACTGCAAGCGTCCCACCGCTACCTGGCTGATATACGGCATCAAGTTATTAGGAATATCAGCCGGGTCTTCGCCGATTCGACCGCTATGGTGAGCACCTGCCGGATTGAAATAGCGCAACAGGGCGATATTCCATTTGTTGTTTGAAACGTAAAGGTCACGCATGATTTCTTCGACAATTAACTTCGAACGGCCGTAAGGGTTAGTCGCAGACAGCGGGAAATCCTCTGTGATGGGCACCGTAGCCGGATCACCGTACACCGTTGCCGACGAGCTGAATACTAAATTGAAAACCCCGTGCTGCTGCATCACATCGCAAAGAGTCAATGTTCCCTGCACATTATTTTGATAATATTTCAGCGCTTGCTCAACCGACTCCCCTACGGCTTTAAGACCGGCAAAATGAATAACCGCGTCCACGTTGTGGGCTGCGAAAACTTTTGTTAGCCCATCGGCATCACGAATATCCAGCGCATAGAAGCTCAACGACTTGCCGCTGATTTCGCGCACTCTATCCAACGCCACTTCGCTGCTGTTTGAAAGATTGTCAACCACCACCACTTCGTAGCCAGCATTAAGCAGTTCAACGCAGGTATGGCTGCCAATATAGCCGGCGCCGCCAGTCACTAAAATTCTCATATTATGTCGCCCATCCATTCATCATTAACATCGCAGCCAAATAAATCCACCGCCTATTGATATAATAGCCGAGTTAGCGAATTCTTCCCTTAACAATCCATTCCAGGCCTAATATTAACGATGCCTAACGCACAGGAATATGCCGAGCAGTTGCACGAAAAGTGCACGCGCATACAACAATTATTGGCTCCTTACTCGCCCCCGAATCCAAAGATATACGAATCGCCGCTCGAACATTTTCGCATGCGTGTCGAATTTCGCGTTTGGCACGACGACGACGAATGCTTTTTTGTGATGTTTCCGCCCGGGAAAAAACAGCAACCCTATCGCGTTGACCAATTTCCAATGGCAACAAAAGCGATCAATCGGCTAATGGTTGAACTGCTGCCCGCACTGCAACCCAATAACTTGTTACGCGAGCGCCTGTTTCAGGTTGAATTTCTTAGCACCTTAGCGGATGACTGTTTAGTCACGCTTATCTACCACAAAGCGTTAGACGACCACTGGCAAAGAGCAGCCGAGGCTATGCGCAAAACGCTAGGTGTTGAACTCATTGGTCGCAGTCGGCGTCAGAAACTGGTACTCGATAAAGACTATTTGGTCGAAACGCTAAACGTTAATGGCAAAGATTTTCATTACAAGCAAATCGAAAATAGCTTTACCCAGCCGAACGCCCGTGTCAACGAAAAAATGTTGCAGTGGGCGCAGGATTGCACCCGCGACAACTACGCTGACTTATTGGAACTGTATTGTGGTAACGGCAACTTCAGCGTCGCACTGGCACAAAACTTTAGAAAAGTGTTAGCCACCGAAGTGAACAAAAGTGCGTTACAAGCGGCACAATTTAATGCGCAGGAAAACGCGATCACAAATATCACCTGCGCGCGCTTGTCCGCTGCCGAGGTTTCGCAGGCCTTGCACAATGAGCGCGAATTCAGACGCTTGCAATCTACCAACTTGGCAGACTACGACTTCAGCACGGTATTTGTTGACCCGCCGCGCAGCGGGCTCGATCCCGCCACACTGCGCTTTGTCAGCGAATTCGAACAAATTGTCTATATCTCTTGCAGCCCGCAATCGCTTGCGGGCAACCTGGAAACACTAAGTCAAACGCACGAAATCAAATCGTTCGCAATATTCGACCAATTCCCCTATACACCACATATCGAAAGTGGCGTTATCCTGCAGGTTCGAGATAGTTGAAAGGCGGTGCTAAGATCTCCGTTGAATTCGCGATCCAAGTGGTGAGCACATGGCAAAAATCAGCAAGCTAGGCACAACAGAAATTGGCGAACGCCTCAAAGAACTAAGCCATTGGTCGATTAAAGAGGGCAAACTCTACCGGCAAGTGGTGTGCAAAGACTTTGTCAGCGCCTTCGGGTTTATGACCCAGGTCGCGCTTTTGGCAGAAAAAGCCAACCACCACCCAGAGTGGTCCAATGTTTACAAAACGGTAGATATTTATTTAACAACCCATGAAGCAGGCGGCATTAGTAGCCGCGATTTTGATCTTGCGGCTGCGATTGACACTTTACTGTCTTGACGGGGTAAGATTTCATAGATGGGGTTTCCGTTGCTGATCCGCGTCGAATAGTTCGCTTACTCTGCAGTATGCTGTGAATTTAGGTGTACTCAAAAGCTAGGCACGCGAAAGCCTGGGGTTATTTTGGATTGACTAGCGCCAGGGACGGACGCGGGATGGGGCAGGACGCCCCGTGGAACGGAGAAAAGCCCCAGGCTTTCGTGGGCCGATGGCATAACACCAGAGCACTGAAGCCTACCAAAGCAAGCAGCGTTTGATTAATAAACAGGAATACCAAATTCCTTAAGTCGCACGCTCATGACGTTGTCTATATCCGCTATGTCGTCTTGATTAAGCTCTAGCAACTTCAGATGATGTTGCTGGCACCAGTCTTTTTTGGCAAGTCTTTCCGCTAGCGAATGTGGAGTCTCCTCAGCGCTCCAAATATCAATATATAGACCGTGTTGTGGCAGGTAGAAATCGCAATGGAAGTCGGCGTGACCGGCAACCATACGCCGGTGCGCGTGCGTAAAACCCATAATGTAAAGCCATTGGCACACCTCAGCTGCCGCTGGTGAAGCAAGAATATGACCGTCCAGCGCGGTAAAAGCAGTGTGGCCGGCCAGCTCAGTGGTTTCTTCGGCCTCAAACAAATCGGGCTCGTGGTCCGCTTGTTGATGTTGCATAATATTTAGCTTGTTAAACGTAGCTTGCAACAGCGGTTCGCTCACAATCGCTTTTGGCCAACTCGCATAGGCAAGATTATCGCTATTTTTTTGCTGCACACCGCCTTGCTGCAAACCCGCCTCGGTCAGCAGCCAACCTTCTTTTGCCCGGCGCAGCCAGCCAAGCTCGCGCAACACGCGATTCACATAGCGACCGGAACGCTGAAAATGTTCGCCAATCAAGTTGGCGGTAATAAAGTTTGCGTCGGCCGCAGCTTGCAGCAAGGGGTGATCTACCAACTTCTCTGGCCAGACGATGTATTGGCCGTATTTTCTGCTGTCGCGATAAACACCCCCCTCTTCCTCACCCTTGGCCGTTAAGCGCCACTGCTCAGCGGCGCGCTGGGTCCAACCGTAATCCTGCAACAAGGTGAACAAACGTTGTGGCGGTAGTTGCAGCGCCTTAGCCAACGCTGTGGTGGATATTCGTTGTTCTGCCATGATCGATGACTCCGTTATAGCGGTAGGGCCAATCGCGAAACACAGTGCTACATCAATGAGTTTTCCACAATATCTGGGGATATCTCTGGGGATAAATATTGCGTACGGCGCTGCAAACCGCAGAAAACCTGCAAGGCCATAATGTGGTCAAAAATACGTCACATTAACTATCTATTATTTTACAAAAGGTTATAGTGATATTATAAATTCAACTTTAACGATATTCTGTAACAATAGATTATTATCAAGCTTGGCTAACGCTTTCGCTTGCTGTGCATAAAGTCGCGGGCCAAGCCTCACCTCACAAACGGATTACTCCGCTTTTCTTCTCCAATAGTTGTGCTTGACCCGTGCCCGGTTATCACAACAGCGTCATCGTCGAGAGTGTAAAGCCGCTGCTGAATGGATTTTTCAATCTGTTCGAAATTACCGCCTGGTAAATCAGTGCGGCCGATAGACTGTTTAAACAAGGTATCGCCGGCTACTAACAAATTGTGCTCCTCAAACCAGAAACTCATGGAACCAGGCGTGTGACCTGGGGTATGTAAGGTCACACCGCCGCAGCAAGCCAACGCTTCGTCATCTCGCAGCCAAAAATCTGGCCCCGGCAGCGGCTCTCTAGGCACAGGAATACCAAAGGCTTGACACTGCTGCTCGACCATATCCCACAACATCTTGTCATCTTTATGCAGATGTATTGGCGCACCGGTCGCGGCTTTTAATTCACCAGCGGCGAGGATGTGGTCCAGATGCGCGTGTGTATGAATAATACTGACCAGGGTAAGTTCATCGGCAGTGAGCTCGGCAAGAATTTTCTGCGCGTCACCGCCGGGGTCAACCACAATGGCGCGTTTACTAACAGGATCACCGATAATGCAGCAGTTGCACTGCAGGGGTCCAACGGGGAAGGTTTTAAATATCATCTTACTGTCTACCATTCGACTTACTCATCTAGTGTTTTTGCCAGCAACGGCGCTTCCGCCAACATGAATTCTGCAACCGGTCGCCCGCCGATCAAGTGCTCGTGAATAATGCGCTCCAGCACTTCCGGGCTGCAGGAATGGTACCAAACTCCTTCGGGGTAAACGACTGCGATAGGGCCCGCCGCGCACACTCGCAGGCAGTTGGCCTTGGTTCTGTAGACTTGCCCGCTGGTATCCAATTTCAGCTCGCGCAAGCGCGACTTTAGATAATCCCAGGCGCGCAGCCCGTCCTCGAAAGCGCAGCATTTGGCGTTGGTTTGGTCGGCGCACAGGAAAATATGTCGCTGTATTTTACCAATTTGCAGGTTGGCAACAGCCTTAGCGGCATTCGCAAGTTCTTGCTTGGTGCCTTTGTCCTCGCTGTTATCCGCCATATACCGAATCTCTTTACTGCTCCGACGCGTACACAGATTGATAGCGCTTGGTCAGTGCGGCGTATAAATCCTGCGCGTAGCTGTCAGAGTCGGCATCTAATTGTTCGCTCAGCTCAACCAGATGTTCGTTGTCTTCTCGACCCTGCCATAGCTTAATGTAACTGCCTTCTTGATAGCCGTTGTCCTGCCGGAAAAAATTTAACACGTTCTTACCCACATAGGACCGATACAATATGTCGGCGTTCATCTCGGCGGCTCGCAACAAGGACCAGAATTTCACGATGGAAAATTTGCGTGTCGCCAAGGTGGCTTCAGCCAGCGCTTCGGTGGCGTCGAGCACGCCCAACTCCGCTACCTCTCCTTGTTGCAACTCTTCGTCCAGAGCGGCTGCAATTTCATCAACCGTGCGGCCGTCGAACAACATGCTTAACCCGAAGTGCCAAATGTCGACCACTTCCAACTGCACCTGTTGCATATCCGGCGTTTGCTTCTTCCACCATTTGTAGCCGTAGTGTTCTACCAGTTCGCCACACTCTAGCCACAGCGCGCGGTAGTATGCGTAGCCCTGTTGTATCCACTCGGGATGCACCTTGGTATTCATACTGTCTTGCAATTGCAGCATGCTTTTGAATTGTTGAAATCGATGGCTCATTGCTGGATCTACGAGGAAAAATGTGAGGGGCGACATTAGCCGGATTTACCACCACAATCAAGCATGGTGCTGGCGAAATTCTCCGGCGTCCGTCTTACCAGAATGTAAGACTTGATCACGCTAAACTTGCTGGTACCGGTGCTACCATACCGCGCTGTAACGAACACCATCAAGCGGATCTAAAAACATATGACGATGTCAGGCAAAGTTGCATTAGTGACCGGTGGCGCAAGCGGCATGGGGAAAATTGTCGCCTTACGACTGGCGAGCCAGGGTGCAAAAGTTGCCATTTTTGATCTCAACGAAGAAGGCATGCAAGCTACTGTCGCCGAAAACAACAATATCACTGCGTTCAACTGCGATATCTCGAATAACGATTCCGTCGACGCGCGCGTGGCGGAAGTCACAGCACAGCTCGGCCAGGTAGACCATCTGGTCCACGCTGCCGCTCTGATGCCCAGCTACGCGCTTGCCGATCACAGTGCCGAGGATGTGATGCGCTTGTTTCAGATTAACTTCGCCGGCACGGTATATATGATCAAAGCCGTGTTACCTTCGATGTTGAACCGCGACAGCGGTACCATCGTCGCGTTCGGCTCCATCGCTGGCCACGCCATGGTGCCGAAAATGGGTGCCTACTGCGCGACCAAATCGGCGGTCAACACCTATGTCGAAACGCTGCAAAACGAGTTGGCAAAAACCAACTTGAATATTCATCTTGTGTGCCCACCGGCGGTCAATACGCCGTTAATCGACCAAACCATCAATAGCGATACTCCGGGCAGCATTTTGGAAGCAAAAAAATCCGGCCGCCTCGCCAATCCGGAAAAAATTATTGACGCCATCGACAAAGGCATCGCCAAAGGTAAGGACATTATCTATCCAGGGGAAGCTCGGTTCCTGAAACTATGGCACGGGCTGTTTCCAGGGCTGTGGTGGAAGGTTGTGATGAAATTTGAGCAGTAAAACTGCGAGTAGTTTGCCTAGCGGGAAATGGGGTGGCCTACGGGGTTCGAACCCGCGACCGCCGGAATCACAATCCGGAGCTCTACCAACTGAGCTAAGGCCACCATCTAGATAACGCTATGCCGCCGGTGATTGGCGCGCCCGGCAGGACTCGAACCTGCAACCCTCGGCTTAGAAGGCCGATGCTCTATCCGGTTGAGCTACGGGCGCAAAGTCCAGCGAGACGGTCTCCATGCAGGCGGCGTTGGTCGGGGTAGAGAGATTCGAACTCCCGACATCCTGCTCCCAAAGCAGGCGCGCTACCAGACTGCGCTATACCCCGAACACCTGCAAAACATGCTCTTTCGCAAGAGCACGGCATGATACTCACGAGCCCGCATCCAGTCAATTATAATCCAATTTATGGCGTTGTCGATTGCCTAACAAAACAAGCGCGTGCGACAATCGTTGCCGATGCGTTTTTCTCCTACATGGTATCTTCGTATGGCGACAATTATTCTGGACGGCAAACAACTCGCTGCTGAAAGCGAAGCACAATTGCAATCTCGCGTGGCAGCGCTGCTGGACAAGAGCGGCGGTAAAACCCCCATACTTGCCACCATTCTGGTCGGCGACGACCCTGCCTCTGCGACTTACGTAAAAATGAAGGGCAACGCTTGCACTCGCGTTGGCATGCAATCGCTGAAAGTGGAGATGGATGGCAGCACCACCACCGCCCAGCTTCTAGCCCAGATTGAGCAACTTAACGCCAACCCCGACGTGCACGGCATTTTGTTGCAACACCCGGTACCCAAACAGATCGACGAGCGCACCTGCTTTGATGCCATCGACATCAGCAAAGACGTAGACGGTGTCACCTGCCATGGCTTTGGCCGCATGGCCATGGGCGAAGCGGCATATGGGTCGGCCACACCGGCCGGTATCATGCGCTTGCTCGCCCACTACGAGATCGAACTCAAGGGCAAGCACGCGGTGGTGGTCGGCCGCAGCCCAATTCTCGGCAAGCCTATGGCGCTGATGCTGTTGAATGAGCACGCGACGGTCACCATCTGCCATTCGCGCACGCAAAACCTACACGAGCACGTCAAACAAGCCGATATCATCGTTGGTGCGGTGGGCAAGCCGGAATTTATTCAGGCTGATTGGATAAGAGACGGCGCCGTGGTTGTTGACGCCGGTTATCACCCAGGTGGTATTGGCGATATTGAACTCGGGCCACTGCGAGATCGAGTGACCGCTATCACACCCGTGCCCGGCGGTGTTGGGCCAATGACGATTAATACATTAATCTTGCAGACCATCGAAGCGGCGGAGAAAAAGTTGGTTTAAGTGCCGCTTTCTTCAGCTAGAATATTGTCGATTTCGGCAACGAAACTACGCCTGGCGCCCGTCACATTAAGCGCTTTCCATGTAGGTGCCAATCGTCTCACTCGTTCTCTAAATGAGTCTCGATAGTATTCTTCATCGATAAACCCCTGCTGATACTGAAAGAACATGTTGTCCCAATGCGTTTGCTGTGCGATCTGCCATTGGCGAAAACGCCCACGCTCGTCCTCTGAAAGTTGTTCGAGGGCCGCCACGT
>JBPCXM010000731.1:0-6147 GCA_051008535.1 Pseudomonadales bacterium
TAGCAGGGCAATTACATATCGGCATTATTCCAACGATTGCGCCTTTCGTGTTGCCACGCTTGCTGCCATGGCTAAAAAAACACCATCCAAAACTGGAGCTGAATGTCACCGAAGACTTGACCGAAAACATTTACCAAAGATTGATGCTTGGGAAACTCGATGTCTTACTATTAGCCTTGCCCTACGAATTAGCCAGTACACAAACCCTGGCTTTATTTGAAGACGATTTTTATCTTGCCTGTAACAACAAAACCCAGTTTGTCAGCGACCCAGAACACTACTCGCTCAGTAAGATAAAAAACGAGGCGATAGTGCTATTGCAGGACGGGCATTGTCTGACCGAACATGCCATAGATGCCTGCCAGATAAAGCGTAGCGACAAAATCAGCCATATTTCACCCTCGACCTTGCAAACACTGGTGCAAATGATTAACAGCGACCTAGGCGTTTCTTTCCTGCCGGCACTGTCCGTGGAAAGCAACATGCTGAAAAACACGCATATCAACGTGTATAAGATGGCCAAACGCGCTTACCGCGAAATCGGCTTGGCATGGCGCCAGGGCAGCGGACGTGAAGCCGAGTTCGCCTTGCTCGGCCAACGCGTTTGTGAAGCTATGAAGAAATAGATCGTTTGGAAAGATAGATTGCTATAAGAATAATAGTCAATTGGATGAGTTATAAAAATGGCTCTGTTATTGGACTGTACTTACATGAGTAGAGGCCAAGACCATGCGCAAAGCAAGTAAACCCTTAACCACCAGCGCGGCGCACCCATCGCCGATGGGCTAGCGTATGCTCACGCAGTTTCGCAAAGCCGACCTCAACTATGGCGCTCGCGTTGACAACGAGTTGCAGAAGCGTCTTTGATCAGGCTGTATCGCCGGTGGGTGACGCGCAGCAGAAAGTTGTGCCATCCACTGGCTTTTTTGATGCTTTCCATAGAAGCAATAACCGTGGACTTTTGCGATAAAGGCTTTTATTCTCGCAGCGCTAAACACGCGAAAGTGATATGCAAGAGCGCGTCATAGTTTGAAAATACACAACTATGGAGAGAATAGATGAACATACCTGCTACCAAGCTACCTATCATTTTTCTGTCATGCCTGCTAACCATGTTGCCAGCCAGCATCTCGCTTGCGGATGAAACGTGTATGTCGCCGTATATGGCCAAAATCGTCGGCCAGGAAGACTTTGTTTATGTCTGGACATTGGGCATGGAAGGTCTTGGCGACGAGCAAGACAAACTGGTGACTGTAGACGTCAATCCCACATCGAAAAACTACGGCAAGATAGTACACTCCCTCTCAGTGGGTGGGCGTAACGAAGCACATCACTCTGGTTTAACGGATGACCGCCGTTATTTATGGGCGGGGGGGCTGGATACCAACAAGATATTTATTTTTGATGTACATACCGATCCAGCCAAGCCAGGCTTGCACAAAACAATCAATAACTTCGTCGCCAAAAGCGGCGGAGTGGTTGGCCCGCATACCACCTACGCCTTGCCCGGCCGCATGATGATCACGGGGCTGTCCAACGACAAGGACCATGGCGGTCGAACTGCGTTAGTTCAATACACCAACGAGGGTGAATATATTGATACGCATTGGATGCCTACCGATGAAAACCTCGGCGGTGCGGTCAAAAGTGGCAACTTTGCTGATGGCTATGGTTACGATATAAGAGCCCTGCCACGTCGCAACGTGATGGTCACATCCTCGTTTACCGGTTGGAACAATTACATGATGGACCTCGGTAAAATGATGGCCGATGGCGAAGCGATGAAGCGCTTCGGCAACACTGTGGTGATTTGGGACCTACATACCCACAAGCCGAAGAAGATATTAGATGTTCCCGGCGCGCCGTTGGAGATTCGCTGCGCCTGGGGCTCGCGGAATAATTACTGTTTCACCACCACCGCCCTGACATCGAAGATCTGGTTGATTTACGAAGATGATGCCGGCGAATGGCAGGCCAAAGACGTAGCCGATATCGCCGATGCCAGCAAAATACCCCTCCCGGTTGATATCTCTATTTCCGCCGATGACGGCATTCTCTGGGTAGACACCTGGAATGACGGCATGGCGCGCGTCTTTGACATCTCCGACCCGTTTAGCCCCAAGGAAATCTATACCAAAAAGATCGGTGCACAGATCAATATGACCTCGCAAAGCTGGGATGGAGAACGCGTTTATTTTACCTCTTCGTTGCTATCCAATTGGGACAAGAAGCAGGCAGAATCCGGCGATATTCAATATTTCAAGGCGTATGACTGGGATGGCAAAAAACTCAGTCATAAATTTTCCATCGACTTTATTGCAGAAAAACTTGGGCTTCCACACCAGATGCGTTTTGGTTCCTACGCCCTCTATGGTAAGCGCGCGCCGAAGGCCGATGATATCAAGGTAACGGCTGCACAATGAGTGGTTAAGAGGCAATACATTTTGCGAAAAGTCAGTGTGTCGGTCATACGATGTGTTGCCGGCATTTTACTTTTCTTATTATGTGGTCTTGTAACGGCACACAGCGACCACAAAAACAAACGAGAGCAACCGCCGCAGGTGCTCGCACCAGGCTACAAATCCCTCAGTTTTACCGCACCACAGGTGGGCAGCTATGCGCTGCCCGTCATGGTAGATGCTGCCAATGGCGACATACTCACTATGCAAGGAAAGCCGTCCCGGCTGCATGATTTTCTAGGTGACAAATTCGTTATCCTGAGTTTTATTTATACCCAATGCGACGATGTCAACGGTTGTCCGCTTGCGACTTACGTCACTACGAAAGTACAAAATAAGTTGCTCGATGAAACAGAGTTGCGACGCCGGGTTCGTTTTATCAGCCTGAGTTTTGATCCGCAGAACGATACGCCAGAGGCATTACGAAAATATGGTGAGAGTTTTATCAAGAGTAATTTTGATTGGCAGTTTTTGACCACATCATCGGCAGCAGAGTTAGACCCCATTCTTAATAAATACAACCAGTCTATTCTCAAGGAAGTGGATGAAAATGGCGAAGAAACCGGTAGCATATCGCACATATTACGAGTGTTTCTCGTTGATACCGAAAAGCGAATCCGAAATATTTATAGCACATCGTTTTTGCACGCCGATACTATCATCAATGACATCAAGACGTTGCTACGAGAGTCTGAAGACAGTAACAAGCAAAAGCCTGAGCAAGTTACTAGCCAACACGTCTTACACGGTGCAGGTGACTATAAAGACGGTTATGAAAACCCGAGTTACGCAACCCGCGCCCTAAGCCTGCAAGCGAGAACTGGTAAAAAAGCAGACTTGCTAAAGTATGTCGACAAACCGCCCCTGGGTTTGCCCGCACTACCTTCTTCTTCAGGCAGCAAAATTACTCTGGCTAAAGTACAGCTGGGTCGACAATTGTTTTACGATAGGCGCTTATCGCACAACAACACCTTTTCGTGCGCCATGTGCCATATTCCCGAGCAAGGATTTAGTAGTAACGAGCTGGCAACGGCGGTTGGTATTGAAGGCCGGACGGTCAGGCGCAACGCCCCTTCGATTTACAATGTAGCTTACGCGAAATTACTCTTCCACGATGGCCGCGAAAACAAACTAGAACAACAAATCTGGGCGCCATTGCTTGCGCATAACGAAATGGGTAACCCCTCCGTGGGTCGCGTTATCGACAAAATAAACTCAATTCCTGAATACCGCGATCAATTTGAATCAGTGTTTGCAAGGCAAGCGGTAGATATGAATAACCTCGGTGAGGCCATTGCCAGCTATGAGCGAACCCTGGTATCTGGTAATAGCGCCTTTGACCGCTGGCACTTTGGCAAAGATTCGGGTGCGATGAACCCCGAGGCTATCGGAGGATACACATTGTTTACGGGTAAGGCGCGCTGCGTTAGTTGCCATACTATTGACAAGACACATGCGCTGTTCAGCGACGACAAGCTACACAACACTGGCATCGGTTACTTGTACTCCATGCAACAAGAACCGCAGTCACGCAAGATATTGGTCGCACCGGGTACCTGGTTGACCGTTGACAATGCCACCATCGCCGCTGCTGCAGAACCCAAACCGAACGATCTCGGCCAATACGAAATCAGTGGCAAACCCGATGACCGATGGAAATACAGAACCCCCACACTGCGCAACGTTGCCTTAACAGCGCCCTACATGCACGATGGCTCCTTGTCGACCTTGCGCGAGGTTGTTGAGTTTTACAATAGCGGCGGTATAAGCAATGAGTTGCTGGACCCATTACTTCAGCCGTTAGAACTATCGGCAACGGAAATCGATCAATTGCTGGCCTTTCTCAATGCCCTGACCGGCGACAACATCGACGAGATAATCAGCGATGCTTTTGCTGCACCGGTTGGGAATACAAACTAACACTCATCAGTTTCTAGCGTCGCCTCCTGCCACCGGGTTTATGACCACGCGCGACATCACCAGAACGCTGTCCATCCCGGTGCCCGGGCTTTGCCTTGTGTGGTTTTTTCGATCTGGCCGGTCGTTGGTTCAAGCGCGATTCCGGCACATTGTGCACTGGCTCGAAACCGTCAATCAATTTGCGAGGTAACAGTTGTTTAATCAAACGTTCGATATCTGACAGTTGTTTAAACTCATCGGCGCAAACCAAAGACACCGCCTGACCGCTAGAACCCGCCCGGCCCGTGCGGCCAATACGATGTACATAATCTTCCGGCACATTGGGCAGGTCAAAATTAACCACTTGTGGTAGCTGGTCAATATCCAACCCTCGTGCAGCGATATCCGTGGCTACCAAAACCCGGGTGGAGCCATTTTTAAAATCTGCCAAAGCCTTGGTGCGCGCTCCCTGGCTCTTATTACCATGAATCGCTGCCGCATTGATCCCGTGCCCCTCTAAATGCCGGGTTAATCGATTAGCGCCGTGCTTGGTTCGGCTAAACACCAGCACTTGTTGCCATTCATTGTCATGAATTAAATGCGTGAGCAGTGCCGACTTCTTGCTTTTATCCACCGGGCAGATTCAGTGCTCTACCGATTCCACTGTGGTGTTCCGCGGGCTCACCGAAATTTCAATCGGGTTGTTTACCATTCCCTTGGCCAGTTTGCGGATATCTTCGGAAAAAGTTGCAGAAAACATCAGGTTTTGACGCTGCTTGGGTAGCAACGCCAGGATTTTACGAATATCGTGGATAAAGCCCATATCCAGCATGCGGTCGGCTTCGTCCAACACCAACACTTCCAATTGTTTAAACTTCACCGCACCTTGGTTGTGAAGATCCAGCAAGCGCCCCGGTGTCGCCACCAGTACATCCACGCCTTTGCGCAGCTTCATCATTTGCGGGTTTATCTTCACCCCGCCAAACACTACCGCGGAACGCAGCGGTAAATGCACGCCATAAATTGCCACACTCTGGCCAACCTGGGCTGCTAGCTCGCGAGTTGGCGTCAGTACGAGAGCGCGCACTTGATTGGCGTGCGCGCGCTCACCTCGCGCTAGTAGATGCAAGATCGGCAGCGTAAAACCCGCTGTTTTGCCGGTGCCTGTTTGCGCCGCTGCCATCACATCCTTGCCATTGATCACGGCAGGTATTGATTGCTTCTGAATGGGGGTAGGGGTTTTGTAGCCTTGCTCGGCTACTGCTGCAAGAATAGGTTCGGACAAGCCCAGGGAGGCAAAGCTCATAGAATCTTCTCGGATTGTTACAGCGGGTGGCGTGGGCCGGTTTTGCGGCGGGCGTGCAGCTTACAGGAACTTATTGGCTAGTGCTATTTCACAAGTCGATGAACGCAGAACGTATTGAAATCTTTGAGTTTTGCCACCAACCGTTGATGCTTGGATAGCATGCTGACTCTGGTGCTAGTTCTACTCGCACAAAAGCCGAAGAGCGAAACAGATAATTGTCATCGTGCTACGTAAGAGCTGACATTGGCTGGTGCATGTCACACACTAAGCTCGGCATATATAAGTTGACATCTGTATAAATTATATAGAATATAGAATGTCAAATCTTTAGCCTATGTAAGTCTTACTGAGGGGAAAATGCCGCATAGATTTCTAATGGCATTAGGCTTGATGGCGGCCGGTTCGACGCTAATAAGCGGCTGCGGCAGCGATGGTGGTGCGCCACCAACAAGCGTCGATCAAGACTCTGGACTCACAACGATA
>JBPCXM010000732.1:0-10322 GCA_051008535.1 Pseudomonadales bacterium
TTAGTAACCAGAGCAATGGTAAGCGGGTGACGACCGATCTACCCATTCAATGGGAAGGTACGTATGCGAAAATGGGCTGGTATTTACAACTTGCCACCGGCGGAAGCAGCCCAGTATTAACGGGTGAGCGCATGGTCGGTAGGTCAGTACTGCGCGGGCGTACCGTTGTGTTTACAACGATCATTCCCAGCGACAACCCGTGCGAAGCGGGTGGTACCAGCTGGTTGATGGCGTTGGACCGCGGCGATGGTGGTCTGGCCCCTGCACAACCCTTCGACCATAACGGCGATGGCGTGCTGGACAGCGATGACTACCTCAATGGCAGCAAGACATCCGGTATTCAAGGCGAACTCAGCGGCGACGGTGTGTATTCCGACCCGACCGTGATTCGCTGTGGCGCTGGAGATTGCTACTACGTGGGTACATCAGAAGGCGAGGTTAAATCAGGCTTCTCCGGCGAGGGCTTCTCACAGGGCAGACGCCGCTGGCGCCAGCTTAACTAGTAGCTTAACCAAAATATACGGAGAAAGTAAATGAACGCATACATTAAAATGATCACTAAAGTATTGAGTTTGGGCGTGCTGCTAGCGACCTTTGCGCTAAATGCACACGCGGCCGATGTTCGCTCGCAAGCTGATACTACAGCGCAAGTTGTGGGTAAAAACTTTGGCAGTCGCCATCTATCTCTCCGTTATTACCAAACGGAAAAGAGCTATCGTGTTGCCCTGGCGGCGAAAGTCACACTGCTAGATGGCAGCAGAGGCTCGTTTGAAGATGTGCTTATGGGTGATGAGGTAGTGGTAAAACTGGATGAAGAAACAGATGATATTAAGGATCTACATGTCATTTCGCAAAATTAACCGACTCGTTCCAGGACAGAAATCATGAACAGACTGCGTGGCTTTACCTTAATCGAAGTAATGATTGTGGTAGCGATAATTGGCGTGATTGCCGCCATCGCCTTTCCAAGTTACCAAGACGGTGTGCAGAAATCTCGCCGTGCTACCGCACAAGGCGATTTGCAACAATTGCGGCAAGCGATGGAACGACACTTCACTAAGAATAGCTTTAGCTATTTGGGTGCGGCTGCTGCTGGTGGTGATACTGGAGCTCCCGCTGGAACAACATTTGGCAGCACAACGTCACCATTGGAAGGCGGGCAACCATATTACAACCTGACGATTAGCGCAGCGACTGCAAATACATATACGCTGACGGCGACGCCTATTGGTGCTCAGGTAAGCGACGTCTGCGGTGGCTTAACATTGACCAATACCGGTTTACGCGCATCATTGGGTGCGAGCGCTAATTGCTGGGAAAACTAGGATTCACTCGTCACATCCATGTGTCTCGCCCTTTCGGGCAGCCTATGGCTGTGCAAAACGGCTATCCTGCCGATTTATTGCGAGTGAAGTCGCTCCTACAGTATTTTCCTTCTAACGCTTTCCCTGCGTTTTACTGTAGAAACGACTTCAGTCGCAAACCAGCAATCTGAACTATACGCCAAGCAAGCTAGCACTCTGGCTCATCGCCGTTACGTTTCTCCGCAATACCATCACCATCCACGTCGCGTGCGTTATGCACGCGGCCTTGCCTATTTAGCACCAGCATTTTTGCATGCCGCGTATCGCGAGAGCGTGGGCAATAAGTAAAAGTCCCAAATTCTCGTGCAGCGCCGCTTGGCGAAAAGCGAATAAAAGTATTCCTTCCCGCCGAGGCGCGCCAGTTCAGCGTTATGCCTTTTGGATAGGATTCGCTAACTTCTATCAACCTTTCATCGCTATCGACCTTGCGATTGTTATTTTTGTCGCGAAACAAAATCGTACCTCTATGCCAGTCACCACCGCACTGTTCACCATCGTTGCTGGGGCATAGCGTGGTAATTTCTTTCTTGGTAATAGCCGTATGCCGCGCCAGGTTCAGCGTACGAATAAATTGTTGAATATGCGCGCTGCTGCGGTTGCTCTCTAGCATGCTTTGATACGAAGGCAGTGCTATGCCGCCGACGATGGTAGTGATGGCCAGCACAATAAGTAATTCAAGAAGAGTAAAGCCGAGTGCATATTTCATAAGAGTGACTTCCTTGTCGTTGAGCTCTGAGAACTTCATGTTCGCAGATGACGAGGTCACTATATGTCAGACGCGTCAACTCGTCTGTAAGACATTGACCATAGTGAATGTAGGAATATGCGAGAGTGGGATTTACAATGCAGGCCCGTCCAGGGCGCGTCGTTACTTCAAGTCAAGCTTCTTCAACCGATAACGCAAGGCGCGAAACGAAATGCCCAAGCGTTCCGCCGCTGCGGTCTTGTTCCAACGACAGGCTTCCAATGCACGCTGGATTACTTCCTTTTCGATATTTTCTAGAAACTCCTCCAGGGAATGTACGGGTTGTTCCACATCAACATCGGGGTAGAGGGTCTCGCTTTTCGTTTTCGTTGTAACAGGTTTTTCGTCCTGCAAATTATTCCGTGCAACCGCAGGGGCGAGCTGTAAGTCTAGTGCCGTGATTCGATTACCTTCACACAGCGTGCCGGCACGTTCCAATATATTTTCGAGCTCGCGCACATTGCCGGGGAAGGCGTAGTCCTGCAGTGCTTGCAGTGCGTCGTTTGCGAGTTCGAATCTATCCTGCTCGTTTTCATCGGCAAGCTTGTCTAGAATAAAATTGGCCAAAATGGGGATGTCGGCCTTGCGTTCGCGCAGGCTCGGTACTTTAAGTTCGATCACGTTGATGCGATAGAAAAGGTCGTTACGGAAGCGTTCACTGGCGACCTCATTAGCCAGGTCTTTGTGAGTTGCGCTGAGTATGCGCACGTCGATGGGGTGCTCTGCATTCTCGCCCACGGCACGCACTGCCTTTTCCTGAATGGCGCGCAGCAGCTTTACCTGCATGGCGAGCGGTAAATCCGCCACTTCATCAAGGAACAGGGTGCCCCCCTCGGCAGCGCGAAATAGGCCGATTTTATCTTCCACCGCGCCAGTAAAACTGCCTTTCTTGTGACCGAAGAATTCGCTTTCCATCAGCTCGGCGGGAATGGCACCACAGTTTACCGGTACAAAGGGTGCGCTGGCGCGTGGGCCGTTGGAGTGAATCAAGCGTGCGACCAACTCTTTGCCGGCACCCGATTCACCACTGATATAAACGGGCGCCTGACTGCGCGCCAGCTTCACAATTTGGCCGCGCAATTGTGTGGCTGCGCCTGTTTTTCCCAACAGCTGCACCTCGTTGTCGGCGCCAATGACGTCACCCTTGGCGGCAACTTTCAATGCAGTCGCAACGAGGCTACGCAAGCGTTCCAGATCGATGGGCTTGCTTACGAAGTCGAACGCGCCCACCTTCAACGCTTCAATGGCGGTCTCGACACTGCCAAACGCGGTAATCATCGCGACCGGCAGATCCGGCGATTCGGTTTGAATATGCTCCACTAATTGCATTCCGTTGCCGTCAGGCAGGTGCATGTCGGTAAGGCAAAGGTCAAAATTGCTGGTTTTCAGCTCGGCGTAAGCACTTTGCAAATCCGCAGCGCTTATAGTACTTAAACCCATTCGACTCAGAGTAATTTCGAGTAGCTCGCGAATATCGGGTTCGTCATCAACTATCAACACTCGCTGTTCAGGCATTATCGCGGCTCGCTTGTTTTTCCACTGCCGATAATTTCCGTTCCGGGTGAGCAAAACTTAGTCTAAAACAGCTCTTTCCCTGCTCTGTTCGTAGATAGTCTAGCCGGGCCTGGTTCGATTCGCACAATTCTTTCGCAATGAACAAACCAAGGCCCGTGCCGCTCTGTTCGCTGGTGTAAAAAGGCTCAAATAATTGGTCTACGTGTTCATAGCTGACGCCCGGTCCGTCGTCAATCACATCCAACACTGTTAGCCTGGACTCCGCATGAAACCTGGCGCGCAGCAGTAGCGACTCTTGCCCGGTGATTTGTTTGCTGTAGCGCAAACCGTTGCTGCAGATAGCGGTTAATACCTGATCGAGCTGACCGGGGTCAAACGGCACGATGGCTTCAACATCATCACTTTCACACGCGATCATAGCCTGTGGGTGTTGTTCGTATAAATTTTGCACGAATTTTTCTAAGAAGTGCTGCAAATTTATTCTTTCTGCCTCGGTCGATTTACGCCGCGACAACTGCAATACGTTTTCAATGATTTGGTTCATGCGCTTTGCATGATTTTGAATAATATCGCTGAGCCTTACATCGGGTGCTTGTAAGTCGTCGGACTCTTGCAGCAACTGCGCCGCATGGCTAATCGCCCCCAAAGGGTTACGGATTTCGTGCGCGATGCTGGCAGTCAGGCGTCCAAGTGAGGCCAGTTTGAGTTGTTGTGCTTGCTGTCGTGTGCGGCTGGTATCCTCGATAAAAATCAGAATGCCGCTATCGGCTTCGTTAGTGAGTTGCATAAACTCCGCCTGAATTTGAGGCCCGGAGAGGGTGGTGCGAAATGGTAGAAAGCCGACATTCTCCCCATTACTCCATTGCTTTATGCGGGTGAGTAATGGTGCAGGCAACTTGGCTGTATTGCTATCAATACCTAACATTATGCCTGCGGCGCGATTGATCGTTGTGACTTTATGCGCGCCATCGATCACCAATATGCCGGTTTGCATGCGCTGCACGATCAGCTTGTTCAGAAACTCCGAGTGCTCGAGTTCTTTAGTTTTTTGCGCGGCAAAACGCTGGGTTTGTTCGATTCGTGATGCTAATGTCTGAATTATAATTGCGATCGCGAAAAATAGCGTGCCTAACAAGCCGGCCGAGATCATGTCGGCTTCGGTGGCAATATCCGCGCGTAACAGGAAGATAGTGTTAGTGATCACCGCAATAGTCGCGATGGCGGCGACCAGCAGCGCCCAACGGCCGCGATAGAAAACACTGGCGGCTGCAACGGTGTTCGCGAGCATAACGCTCAAGCCAATACTCAGCCCGCCGTTGGCGTGGGCGATAAGTACGAGGGCGACAATGTCGACAATAAAGAAGACAAAGAACAAAGTACGCCGGCGCAGCTGGTACTTGTGAAAATCAGCATAAAAATGCGTAGCAACGCTGGCTATGAAGTAGATGCTGGTGGTCAGCAAGAAAAGCGTTTGGTCTTGCCCCGCCTCGAGTTTGCCAAAGCGCTGCCCCAAAAAAATGGCCAGCAGTAGCGCCGACAATACAATTCGGTAAATACTATAAACACGCAGGGTGCGTTGTGTTTCGGCAAGCACCGAAGCAGGTTGACTAGTCAACGGGTTTACTCGCCAGCTTTGGATTGCTCGTATTCAAGCTGATGGTCCGCCGAGCAGAACCACAGACCGTCGTTGGTAATGGCATCGTCGCGCGGTAGATGGGTCTCACACTGCTCGCATTTCACCATTGTCGGGTCGCTTGGCTTACTGGCATCATGCTGCAGTTGTTTGGGTTTTCGATGGAAGATAAAGCGATAGATCAACCACAGCGCAAGAACTAGGATCAGTACTCGTATTAAGCCGATAAATCCCATAACAATTTCCGTAACGGTGGCTGGAAGTCTTGTAATTTTAGCCTAATCGGCAGCACCTCGCCCGATGCAATTCGCTGACTTCTGGATGGAGGAGACTGTTAAGGTCTATAGTCAAACGTTAACGGCTCATTGCGATCAAACAAGCCAAAGCTCAGCCTATTGACCCAAGAGCGTTCAAGCTTCTCTGGATTGAAATCGGTTTTGAAACTGCCGTCCTTGTTAAGCGCCGGGTGCTCAGGGTAATTGCTGGCCAAAACCTGGCGGCTGTCTTCGGCTAGATCCTTGAGACCCAGCAGTTGGTAGGCCTGGCACATAACAGCCAGTGCGTCTGGAATGGCGGTCGATTGCTGGAAATTCTCAACTACGTAGCGGCCGCGGTTTGCAGCTGCCAGATAGGCGCCGCGCTTAAAATAGTAATTGGCGACGTGAATTTCATAGCGCGCCAATTGATTGCGCAAATTCACCATGCGCGCTTTCGAATCGGGTACGTACTCGCTATCCGGAAAGCGGGCCAGCAATTGCGCGAAATCGTTGAATGATTGGCGTGCCGCACCCGGATCGCGGCGAGTCATGTCGGTGGGTAGAAAACGCTCAAACAGGCCTTTGCCTTGGCTGTATGATGCCAGACCTTTCAAGTAATAGGCGTAGTCGACGTTGGGATGCTGCGGATGCAGGCGAATAAAACGGTCTGCCGAAGCGATTGCGGCTTCGGTCTCGAAGCTCCGATAATACGCGTAGATGATTTCTAACTGTGCCTGCTCGGCGTAGGCGCCAAACGGATAGCGTGACTCTAGCAATTGCAAGTTGGTGACGGCGGAACTGTAATTGCTTGAGGTCAATTGTTTCTGGGCGACATCGTAGAGCTGTTTTTCCGATGCGTCAGCTTCTTCTTTCTCGTCGTTGGATGAACAGGCGGCGAGTGCTGCCAGCATTAGCGTGATGACAGTGCCGGCGATAAATCTGTTGAGCATAGATGGGGCCAATTGCGATTCGTTACTTTGCAACGTATTGTACCGGGTTTGACGTACGTACCATAGTTTAGCGGTCAGTCGTTAGCAGCAAATGATAGAAAGAATACAGCAACAGCACATTGTGCCAGAAGATTTCGACGGTCTACGTTTTGATCGGATTGCGGTGCAATTGTTCCCTGATTATTCCCGGGCTCGCCTGCAAGCCTGGATAAAATCTGGCGCGTTGTTGGTCGATGGGCAGCAATGCAAGCCCAGTGTCGCGCTGGAGCCCGGTATGCAACTCAGTTTAGACGCCGAGCTGGAACAGCAGAACGAATGGCAGCCGGAGCAGATTGCGCTGCAAATCGTGCACGAAGACCCTGCAATTATCGTGGTCAACAAGCCCGCTGGGCTAGTAGTGCACCCAGGCGCCGGGCAAGCATCCGGTACTCTGGCCAATGCACTATTGCACCATTGTAACGAGTTGACGAGCGTACCTCGTGCTGGCGTAGTGCACCGACTTGATAAAGACACCTCGGGTCTGCTGGTGATTGCCAAAACCCTAAGCGCGCACCAACAGTTGGTGCAGCAGCTGCAACAGCGTACGGTAAAGCGTGAGTATGTGGCCATTGTGCACGGCATTCCGCCGCTAGAGGGTAGTGTGGACGCCGCATTAGGTCGCCACCCTGTACAACGCAAAAAGATGGCGGTGCAGAAGTTCGGCGGCAAGCCCGCTATCACGCGTTTTAGAGTGCTGGAACGCTTTGCCGCGGTTTCCAGCGTGCGCCTCAAGCTGGAAACCGGACGCACTCACCAGATACGTGTGCATATGGCGTCTATTGGTCATGCATTAATCGGCGACCCCTTATACGGCGCGCGGTTAAGAGGTGGGGCTGCCGTCGAGGCGAAATTGCGCGCCGCCCTCACTTCGTTTCCCCGGCAGGCATTGCATGCGCAGCGACTGGGTTTGCAGCATCCGCTAAATGGTGAGCTATGTCACTGGGAAGCGGATTTGCCGGCAGACTTGGCTGATTTGTTCAGCACATTGCGTGCACAAGAATCAAATGACTGATCTTATTCCCGCTGATTGGCCAGCCCCGCCGCATGTACATGCTTATGTGACCACGCGGAGAGAGGGGGTTAGCAACACACCTTACGCCAGCAATAATTTAGCATTACATGTCGGTGACCACGCACAAGCCGTGCAGCAAAATAGGGAACTGCTTGTCGCCGCACTGCAGGGTTGCAACGCTATTCAATGGCTGGACCAAGTACACGGCACGGTCGTTAATACTGTTAAAAAAGCAGGCAATCCGCTGAGTGGGGATGGTTTGCAAACTGATGTCTCTGGACTTGCTTGCGCGGTATTAACCGCCGATTGTTTACCGGTATTTCTCACTGACCGAACTGGCAGCGAAGTTAACGTAGTGCATGCCGGTTGGCGTGGGTTGGCCGCAGGAATATTAGCGTGCGCCGTGCAAACTTTGCGCGCGCCACCGGCTGAACTATTGGCTTGGTTAGGTCCGGCAATCAGCCAGTCCCACTTTGAAGTGGCTACGGAAGTCGCACAGCAATTGCAGATGAGTACTTCCGAAGAACAACCGTTAGTCGATATGCCGAGTCAGGCCACTTCCGGAAAAGTCATGGTTGATTTATACCACGTAGCTAAATGTCAGCTACAGCAGTTAGGTTTAACGGAAATTTTCGGTGGCAACTTCTGCACCTACACTGATATTGAACGCTTTTATTCCTATCGCCGCGACGGGGTAACCGGGCGCATGGCCAGTGTCATTTATCTTACTTGAAATCGTAGCACGCGCCCCCATTTTTACAGCAGACTATAGAAAGCTCAAAGAGGTGTTTAATGCGCGCGGATAAATTTACCACACAGTTACAAACTGCCTTGGCCGATGCTCAATCTTTGGCAGTAGGTAAAGACCACAATCAAATCTCGCCCGCACATTTGCTCGTCGTTTTGCTTGAGCAGTCGGGTGGCACCGTGGCTCCGTTGCTACGTAAGGCAGGAGGGGACATCAATCGTATCAAAGCTGCTGTCGAACAACAGCTTGATCAACTGCCGACATTGAAAAGCCCGACCGGCGAAGTGCAAGTTTCCCCTGAGCTCGGCCGCCTGCTGAACCTGGCAGACAAACAGGCGCAGCAAAAAGGCGATAGTTTCATCTCCAGCGAGATTGTGTTGCTGGCTGCCATGCAGGCCGACGCCACGGTGGCTAATATCCTCAAGGAAGCAGGGGTTACCGAACAAGTTTTGGCTCAAGCCGTTGAAGACGTGCGCGGTGGAGCGGCGGTCGACAACCCCGAGGCGGAAAGCACCCGTCAGGCGTTGGAAAAATACACCATTGATATCACTGCACGTGCCGAGAAAGGCGAACTTGACCCGGTGATCGGTCGCGATGATGAGATCCGGCGCACCGTTCAGGTTTTGCAACGACGTACCAAAAATAACCCGGTATTGATTGGCGAACCCGGTGTGGGTAAAACCGCGATTGTGGAGGGTCTGGCTCAACGCGTGATTAACGGAGAGGTACCTGAAGGTCTAAAAGACAAACGCATTCTCTCACTTGATCTCGGTTCTCTGCTAGCCGGCGCAAAATTTCGCGGTGATTTCGAAGAGCGACTGAAAGCCGTGCTGAATGAGCTGGCCAAGGAAGAGGGCCGCGTCATTCTATTTATTGACGAATTGCATACCATGGTCGGCGCCGGCAAGGCCGAAGGGTCTATGGATATGGGTAATATGCTAAAACCCGCGCTGGCGCGTGGCGAGCTGCATTGCGTTGGTGCGACTACCCTCGACGAATACCGCCAATACGTTGAGAAAGACGCGGCGCTTGAGCGCCGCTTTCAGAAGGTGTTAGTGGGCGAACCCAGTGAAGAAGACACCATCGCAATACTGCGCGGTTTGAAGGAACGTTACGAAGTGCACCACGGTGTTGACATTCGTGATTCGGCGATTATTGCTGCTGCAAAATTATCGCAACGTTATATCACCGACCGACAGTTACCTGACAAAGCCATCGACTTGATTGATGAAGCCGCCAGTCGCATACGCATGGAAATAGATTCCAAGCCAGAAGCGCTCGACCGGTTGGATAGGCGCTTAATCCAGCTGAAAATTCAACGCGAAGCGGTCAAAAAAGACGAGGACGAGGCGGCCAGAAAACAATTGGATATACTCAACGCCGATATCGCCGAGGTTGAAAAAGAATATGCTGACCTGGAAGAAATCTGGAAAGGCGAAAAAGCTGCCGTACAAGGCTCGCAACAAATAAAAAGTGAGCTGGAAAATGCTCGGCTGGAGTTTGAAGCGGCACAGCGGGCTCACGATTTGGCGCGCATGTCGGAATTGCAATACGGTGTGATTCCCGAGTTGGAAAAGCGCTTGCAAAGCGCCGATGCCGACGCCGAAGAGGGCAAGGAAATGACCTTGTTGCGCAACAAGGTGACCGAAGAAGAAATTGCCGAGGTAGTATCCAAGTGGACCGGCATACCCATTTCTAAAATGCTGGAAGGTGACCGTGAAAAACTGCTGCGCATGGAGTCGGAATTGCACGCGCGGGTGGTCGGGCAAGATGAAGCAATCGTCGCCGTATCGAATGCAGTACGCCGTTCGCGGGCGGGGCTTTCGGATCCTAACCGGCCGAACGGGTCGTTCCTATTCCTTGGTCCTACCGGTGTGGGTAAGACCGAATTATGTAAAGCACTCGCAGAATTTTTGTTCGACAGCGAAGAGGCGATGGTGCGCATCGACATGTCCGAATTTATGGAGAAGCATTCGGTGGCGCGATTGATCGGAGCGCCGCCGGGCTATGTTGGTTATGAAGAGGGTGGTTATTTAACGGAGGCGGTGCGCCGCAAACC
>JBPCXM010000733.1:0-2966 GCA_051008535.1 Pseudomonadales bacterium
CTGGAATACCTCATATACCGTCCTCCCCATCCCCGATCGCGCTTTTTTTAAGCAGGCGGTTTTCCATTAACAATTCGGCCAGCGTTTCTTTCAGCGCTGACGTTTCGGCTTTAAGAATTTTAACTTCATCAGACGTCGCTTCACGCGCGATATCACCGCTCAAGCGCTTCTTGCCGGCTTCCAGGAATTCCTTGCTCCAACGGTAGTAGACGTTACTGTTAATGCCTTCACGGCGACACAGCTCGGCGATACTGTCTTCGCCACGAAGGCCTTCCAGCACAATGCGAATTTTTTCTTCTGCGGAATAATGTCGCCGTGTTGCCCGGCGAATATCGCGTACCGTCTTTTCAGCGCTGCGTTTTTGGTGATTGCTTTTAGTCATCATCGTTCCTCTCAGGGTTAACGATGAGCTAAAAGTGTCTCTTATGCAATCAGGCTATTCTGTCCAACTTGGGCTGACGGTGTTGATTTGCATCCAAAACTGACCCACTAACCCCCCCAGATTTGCATCGAATGTTGACCCACGTATAACCCTTCCCTGCACAAATAATAAGCAGGGGTAACAGGAGTGATAGACGTGGCATTAGTAAGTGTAATTCGACGCTGGCATCTACGTGATGGCATTCCGATCCGGGAGATCGCCCGCCGCACAGGGCTGTCCAGAAACACAGTTCGCAAATACCTGGCCAGCAAGGAGCTAGAACCGGCCTACCCCTCGCGCAAGTCTCCCAGCAAACTGGACAGCTATGAGGAGACCTTAACGAACTGGCTGTTCCGGGAGTCTCGCCGGCACCGCAAGCAACGGCGTACCGTGAAGCGGCTCTACAATGATTTGGTGGGGCTGGGCTATACCGGATCGTATGATCGGGTAGCGGCATTCGCCCGGCAGTGGCGTCAGGCACAACAGGAGGCTAAGTTGCAGGCCACGAAGCATGCCTATGTGCCGCTTCAGTTTGCTCCCGGAGAAGCCTTTCAGTTCGATTGGAGCGAAGACTGGGTCAAGATCAACGGCGTCAGCACCAAGCTGCAAATCGCCCACTTCAAGCTAAGCTACAGCCGGGCCTACTTCATGCGGGCCTACCTGACCCAGTCCCATGAGATGCTGTTTGATGCGCACTACCATGCGTTCACCGCCTTCGGCGGCATCCCGGAACGCGGTATCTACGACAATATGAAAACCGCCGTGGATAAGGTGGGCCGCGGCAAGCAGCGCCAGATCAACAAGCGCTTCCACGCCATGGTGGGCCACTACCTGTATGAGCCCGAGTTCTGTAATCCCGCTGCCGGTTGGGAGAAAGGCCAGGTGGAAAAGGCGGTACTGGATGCCCGCCACGGGCTCTGGTATGACACACCGCCCTTCAAATCCCTGCAAGAGCTCAACAACTGGCTACAAAAATGCTGCCAGGTGCTGTGGCAGGAAACTGCCCATCCGCAATTCAAGAACCGCTCATTGGCTGAGTGCCTGGAGGAAGAGCAGTCGAAGATGATGCAGGTACCTGCCGCCTTCGACGGCTTTGTCGAGCACAGTAAGCGGGTCTCCTCCACCTGTCTGATTACCTTCGAACACAACCGCTATAGTGTGCCTGCCAGCTTCGCCAACCGGGTAATCAGCCTGCGGGTATATCCGGAGCGGCTGGTGATCGTTGCTGAGGCTCAGGTAGTAGCTGAGCATGTGCGGGTGTTCAATCGGGACAAGAGTACGCCGGGGAAAACGATCTACGACTGGCGTCACTACCTCTCGGTGGCGCAACGCAAGCCAGGCGCCTTGCGTAATGGCGCCCCATTTATGGAGCTGCCTGAGAGCTTCCGGCGATTACGCATACGGCTATTGAGGCGTCCTGGTGGTGACCGGGAGATGGTAGACATCCTGGCCCTGGTATTGCTCCACGATGAACAGCAGGTTGAGCGGGCTGTGGCCAAATCCCTCGAAGCGGGAGAATCCTCCAAGCAGCATGTACTGAACTGCCTCAGCCGACTAGAGGAACCCACGCGGCCCAAACGCCTTAAGGCACCACCGGCTCTAAAGCTGGTCACTGAACCGCTGGCCGACACCGCACGCTATGACAAACTCCGGAGGACACGCCATGAACCCTGATGCCATGATCACCACCTTGAAATCAATGAAGCTCCACGGCATGGCGGACGCCGTCGGTGAACTCTCCGTGCAATCCTCTCCGGCTTACCAACAGGCAGTCCCGGTGCTGGAAATGTTGCTAAAAGCCGAAGCGTCGGAGCGGGATGTGCGCTCGATCAACTACCAGATGAAGGTGGCCAAGTTCCCGGCTTACCGAGATCTGACGGGCTTCGACTTTAGCCAGAGCCTTGTGGATGAGGCATTGGTGAAATCACTGCACCGGTGTCAGTTCCTAGAAGACGCCCAGAACGTTGTATTGGTAGGAGGCCCAGGTACTGGAAAGACCCATCTGGCGACTGCCATCGCTGTGCAGGCCATCCAGCACCACCGCCAGCGAGTCAGGTTCCTGTCCACCATCGAACTGGTCAACGTACTGGAGCAGGAGAAACAGGCCGGCCAGCAAGGCCGCATCGCCAACCGACTGATCCATACAGACCTGGTGATCCTTGATGAACTGGGGTACCTACCCATTAGTCAGGTAGGTGGCGCTCTGCTGTTCCACCTGATCAGCAAACTCTACGAGCGCACCAGCGTCATCATTACTACCAACTTGAGCTTCGCCGAGTGGTCAACGGTGTTTGTAGACGAGAAGATGACAACGGCGCTCTTGGACCGGTTGACTCATCACTGCCATATCCTGGAGACAGGCAATGACAGTTACCGACTAAAACACTCAACGATCAATCAGGAGGGAGAAAAGAGGAGCAGAAAACCCAAAACTACGCCATAATCTGGCGACCAGGGTGGGTCAATATTAGATGCAAATCCTGGGTCAGTTTTAACTGCAAATCAACAGCAAGGCTTTTACTTTGCCCCATCGGCTCGCCTGCCT
>JBPCXM010000734.1:0-7723 GCA_051008535.1 Pseudomonadales bacterium
CGGTAGCGCATTGGATCAGGAAGCGGCCAAGCGCGGCAACTCTGTCTATTTTCCTGGTCGCGTGGTGCCGATGTTGCCCGAGGCATTGTCGAATGGCTTGTGTTCGCTCAATCCTAATACCGATCGGCTGGCAATGGTGTGCGAGGTGAATGTTAGCGCGGCCGGTCGCGCCGGTAAATACGTGTTCTATGAAGCCGTATTTCAATCACATGCGCGGCTGACTTACACCAAAGTTGGTCAGCACATCGAAGGCGAGCATTTGCTGCCGCGCAAGGAATTGCACAAACCACTTAATACCCTGTATGACCTTTACAAGGCGCTGCGCAAATCGCGCGAACTACGCGGTGCCATCGATTTTGAAACTACTGAAACGCGCATCGTGTTTGGCCATGACAAGAAGATCGAGCGCATTGAGCCGGTGCAACGCAACGAGGCACACAAGGTGGTTGAGGAATGTATGTTGTGCGCCAATGTGTGTGCCGCGCGTTTTCTCGAGAAGCAGGATATTGCTGGCATGTACCGCATACACGACAGCCCCGGCGAAGAAAAGTTGATCAATTTGCGCGCATTTCTGGCCGAGCTTGGTCTGTCGCTGGGCGGTGGCGCCAAACCCAAGCCAGCGGATTATCAGGCTTTGGCAGCCGCGATCAGTGGCCGCTCCGATCGGCATATTATTCAAACCATGATGTTGCGGTCGATGATGCAGGCTGTTTACGACGTTGAAAATAAGGGCCACTTCGGCCTTGCCTATCCCGCTTACACGCATTTCACATCCCCCATTCGTCGCTATCCCGATTTGCTGGTGCATCGTGCCATCCGCTCTATCATTCGCTCGCGTAAGCCCAGTGATCTGGTAACCCGTGTGCGCGGTGCAAAACCGTTGGCTCAGAAGAACATTTTTCCTTACGACACCCAGCGCCTGCTGTCAGCTGCTGAGCAATGCTCGATGACCGAACGGCGCGCCGATGATGCTACTCGCGATGTCACCGCCTGGTTGAAGTGCGAATATTTGCTGGACCGCATTGGCGAAGTATTCAGCGGCACAGTCAACGCGGTGACCGGTTTTGGCTTGTTTGTTGAATTGGAAGATATCTTTGTAGAGGGTTTGGTGCATGTCACCGCGCTGAACAATGATTACTACCATTTCGACGCAGCCAAGCAACGTTTGCTGGGCGAAAGGACAGGCGTGGTTTATAGACTCGGCGACCCGTTGACGGTGAAATTAGTAGCGGTCAATTTGGAGGATAAAAAGATCGATTTAGAACCCGCTGGCGATGCTGCTGCAAGCAAGCCTGCTGGTAAAGGCAAAGGTCGGGCTGCGGGCAAGCCGAGCGCCAGTAAAGGGCCACGCGGCAAGGGAGGCAAAAAACGCAAAAGTCGGCGTAAGGGTAAACGCTAGTGAGTGACGGCGAATACATTTATGGCATTCATGCCGTCAACGCTTTGCTTGAGTCCGAACCCAACCCCTTGTTGGAACTGCTTTTATTGCAGCAACGCGATGATCAACGTTTGCTAGCCTTAGAGGCTAAGGCCGCCGAACATGGCGTAAGCCTGCGCCGGGTCGAGCGAGATGAGCTGGATCGCCTGGTGGCAGGCAATCATCAAGGCGCCATTGCGCGCTGTATGCCGCGGCAGGCCATGCATGAGAGCCAACTCGCTGATTTTGTGGCAGATATCGACGGATTCCCCTTACTGCTGTTGCTTGATGGAATCACCGATCCACACAATTTGGGTGCCTGCTTGCGCAGCGCCGAAGCGGCTGGTGCACACGCGGTAATCGTTCCCAAAGATAAATCGGCGGATATCACTCCACTGGTGCGCAAAATCGCCAGCGGCGCGGCCGAGTTTATCCCGGTGTTTAAGGTGACCAATTTGGCCAGGATCATGATAGCTTTGCAGCAGCAGGGCGTCTGGCTGGTGGGTCTGGCTGATGAAGCCGAGACCAGTCTGTATGATATCGATCTAAAAGGACCGGTTGGCTTGGTATTGGGTGCGGAAGGCAGCGGTCTAAGACGTCTGACCCGTGAAAAATGTGATTATCTGGCGAGCATTCCCATGCCCGGAACGGTAGCCAGTTTGAACGTGTCGGTCGCGACCGGTGTGTGTGTCTTTGAAGCGGTGCGGCAACGCGTCGACCAAGCAAGTTAGTCTTGCACGAAACGCTTTTGGCATTCCTGCACTGAGCATGAATGCGCCTTGCATCTACCCGGGCGCTCGCATAAAATGCGCGTCCCTTGTCGGCGAGCCCTATAAACTTGGCCGGCTTACTCCTTGCTTCACCACGTCTTGCCTTTGTTTTCAAAAGCAGCACGCGATGGGAAGCTTTAACCCGTAAGGAGCAGCGATGCGACACTACGAAATAGTGTTTCTGGTCCACCCTGATCAGAGCGAACAAGTGCCCAGCATGATTGAACGCTACACGGCGACAATCGAAAAAGATGGCGGCAAAATTCATCGTTTGGAAGACTGGGGTCGACGTCAACTCGCTTACCCGCTCAACAAACTGCATAAAGCCCATTATGTGATGATGAATGTTGAGATCAATAATGAAGCACTCGAAGAATTAGGAACGGCGTTTCGCTACAACGATGCTGTGCTGCGTAATCTTGTCGTCAAACGTAAAGACGCGGTGACCGATGAGTCGGTCATTATGAAGCAGGAACGTGAAAACCGTGAACGCAAGGCGCGCAACGAAGAATATGCGCAAAAAAATGCAGCCCGCGCGGAAGCGGAAAGCAAACGAGCCGCTGAAGCTGCTGAAAAAGCATCTGGAGAAGAAGTCGCAGCAGCAGATGAACCTGAAATCGCCGCCGAGGGTGCAGCCCCCGACGCGCCTGAACAAGAGTAGAGGTGCAGCATGGCTCGTTATTTTCGCCGTAGAAAGTATTGTAAATTTACCGCCGAAGGTATTACCGAGGTCGACTACAAAGACCTGGAAATACTCAAGGAATTTGTTAGCGAGAGTGGTAAGATCGTACCCAGCCGTATCACCGGCACCAAGGCTAGATATCAGCGTCAGTTGGCGACTGCTGTCAAACGCGCACGCTATCTGGCGTTACTGCCGTATACCGACAGCCATAAGTAAGCGGCAGTAGCAGTACCTGCCTAGCCTATGCGCGCCGTAGCCGAGTTCATTATGCGCGGCCGCGCGCAGGCGTTGATTGTTGCCGTTCCCAGCGCTGGTACCGCTTTTTTCTTCTGGGTCGGAGCTGCTGCGATCGGTTTGGTCACACTGCGCAAGGGAGCTTACGAAGGCGGGTTGTTGTGTTTGTGGAGCGTGCTGCCGGCGGCCTTGCTGGCCTGGTTGATGAATCCGCTGCCACTGATGATTGTGCTCTGTACCTACATAATGGCGGTGTTGTTGCGCAGTCTGGCGTCGTGGCCCGCTGCGTTGCTTTGTGCAACCGTGGCGGGCGCGCTATTTTCTGCCGTACTGTTGTTTGCTTTGCATGACTACATGCAGGAATTCCTGCGCCAGTACACGCAGATTTTTGCGCAACTGGAAAAAGAGCTGGCCCGTCAGAATCCCGGTCAAGTTGGCCTGTTGCCGCGTCTGGGATTGGAGCAAATGGCTGGCATGTTTGGTGTCTACGTTGCGCTGTTTGGCGTTGTAAGCTTAGTTATCGCGCGCTACTGGCAAGCGCTGTTGTATAATCCAGGTGGATTTCGGCAGGAGTTTCATGCCTTACGAATGCCCGCGCAACTGGCATTGCCGCTTGTTTTCTTGGCGGCACTCTGTTTACTGAACGCGCAGTTTGAAATCTGGGCCTGGATTTTTCTGGTGCCGCTTATGATCGCGGGTATCGCATTGGTGCACGCGCTGGCAGCACGCAGAAAAGTAAGCAGTGTCGCGCTTACCGCGTTTTACGTGGCGCTGATTTTGATCAACCCGGTCAAACTGCTGTTGTGTATTGCAGCGGTATTTGATAGTTGGATGGATTTTCGCGTGCGTTTTGCATAGCGAAAAACTTAAATAGAAGGTAGGTGTGAGTAATGCAAGTAATCCTGTTAGAGAAAGTCGGCAAACTAGGTGACCTGGGCGACACAGTCAATGTTAAATCTGGTTTTGGTCGCAATTATTTGTTGCCTGCTGGCAAGGCAGTGCCAGCGAACAAAGACAATGTTGCTAAATTTGATGCCCGCCGCGCGGAACTGGAAAAAGCCGCTGCTGAAAAATTGAGTTCGGCCGAGACGCGTGCCAATACACTGGCTGGTTTGTACCTCAGCATCGCCGCTAATGCCGGTGAAGAGGGCAAGCTGTTTGGCTCCATCGGAACCCGTGATATCGCCGACTGCATCACCAAGGCTGGTGCCGAGGTCAGCAAGAGCGAAGTGCGTTTGCCGCAGGGCGTGATCAGAGACTTGGGTGATTACGAGGTCGATATTCAATTGCATAGCGATGTGACGCAAACGGTAACGTTACACGTAATTCCCGAGTAAAAACGTGCACCTAGATGGAAGATTCTCAGCCGCAATCACTCAACGATGCTGAAGTAGCCCTGCTAAAAATCCCGCCGCATTCGATTGAGGCGGAGCAGTCGGTACTGGGTGGCTTGTTGTTGTCCGGCGAAAGTTGGGAGCGGGTTGCCGACATCATCACTGCAGCTGATTTTTATCGCAGCGAGCATCGACTGATGTACCAGGTGATGGAAAAGCTGGTCGATAACGAACAACCCCTCGATCTACATACCGTCGCCGATGCACTGGCCGACCTTAAAGAGTTGGAGCGAGTCGGTGGCATTGCCTACATCGCTGAAATAGCCCATAACACGCCAAGTGCGAGCAATATTCGCGCCTATGCGACCATCGTGCGCGAGCGCGCAATACTGCGCCAACTTATCGGTGCTGCCGCTACTATTGTCGATAGTGGATATTTTACCGAAGGCCGTAGCAGCGCCGATATTCTGGAAGACGCCGAGCGGCAGATTCTGCAGATCGCCGAGGGCCGCACTAAGGGTGGGGGACCGCAATGGGTCACTCCCATCCTCAAGACCACGCTCGATCGGCTCGACGAGCTATGCCAATCCGACAGTTCACTCACGGGGCTTAGCACCGGCTTTAGCAAATTGGATGAAAAAACCTCGGGTTTGCAGTCGTCTGATTTAATCATTGTCGCTGCCCGGCCGTCTATGGGTAAAACCAGTCTTGCCATGAATCTGGTGGAAAATGTGATCACCAGCAGTAATGAAAAACCGGTGGTCGTGTTCAGCATGGAAATGCCGGCTGAGGCGCTGACCATGCGTATGTTGTCTTCGATTGGCAAAATCGACCAAAACCGGGTGCGTACCGGCAATTTAAAAGGCGACGATTGGACCAAGCTGAGCGCGGCAGTAGGCAAGCTGAAGGATAAGCCGTTGTTTATCGACGACACGCCGGCACTAACGCCCACCGAGTTGCGTTCGCGCACCCGCCGCTTGATGCGAGAGCACGGCGAAATCGGCATGATCATGGTCGACTACTTGCAGCTGATGCAAATCGCCGGCAGCAGCGAGGGTCGCACGGCGGAGATTTCAGAAATTTCGCGCTCGCTGAAGGGGCTGGCCAAGGAATTTAACTGCCCGGTGGTTGCTCTGTCGCAGTTAAATCGCGCCGTCGAACAGCGTCCCAACCGGCGCCCGGTAATGTCGGACTTGCGTGAATCGGGCGCGATCGAGCAAGACGCAGATCTGATTATGTTTATTTACCGCGATGAAGTCTATAACGAAGACAGTGCCGAAAAAGGCATCGCCGAGATCAATATTGGCAAACAACGTAACGGGCCGATAGGTATGTGCAAGCTGGCTTTCTTTGGCCAGTACACACGGTTTGAAAATCTGGCGTATGGTGATTATCCGGAGATGGAATAGGGTTTAGGTAGAGCCTTCTGGTTCGGCCTGAACAGAGTGAAAACTTCCGGGACTCGCCGTGAATACGTCCGTGTAGGCTCATCGCCAGCATCCCTGCTGGCGATGGTCCCGAAAATTCTCCCTCAATTCAGGCCTTTGCAGCTTCGATCAGGGTAAGATAAGTTAATCGCGTCAAACCCCGCTTACTTTCCGTAACTCCCGCAGCTTCTTGAGCCGTTCTTCCTTAGATAGTTTGGGTCCTTGTACCTCATCTGCCAAGGCAGGTTGTGCCTCGACCTGAAACTCTTCGCCATTCAACACGCGCTGGCAAAAGTGCTGGTAATGTTGAAAAAAAATGGGGAAAGTTTTGTTTTCTGGATTGTTAGCCAGGAAAAACCAGTCGCTGGCAAGCCCAGCGTGATACACAAGTGGGTGCGACCAGGCGAAGTTTCTTTTTGGGCTGGGGGCGTTACAAGCCTCGCGGAATGCACTATTGGCGTCGGGTATACCCAATACTTGCATTTGCTCCAAGCAGTGCTTTTGAATGTTGTGCAAGCTAGGCAGGTATTCGGAGGCGGCGATCGCGGCGCGGCCTGCTCTGATTAATACTTCGGGTGTATATAGCCGCAAAGTGTCCAACCAAAGCTGCTTGGCTAGTGTAACGTTGTCCTCTCGCGAAAAAGCCTTGTGGAATTGATTGTGGTATGCCAGCTCTAGTTCGACGAACACACGGTTAATCGCGTCCATCTGGTCGGCAGTAGCGCTGTTTGGTTCAGTCGAGCTAGACTCCACTAGCCCAGCTGCGGTCGGTGAGTCGTTCGAAGGCTGACTTAGTCGCTGTTTCGCTGTCTCGATGAGATCGTTGCTGCCGCGCATAATTACCTGCCTGTTGCTGTGGTAGCTGATGTTGTTTGGCCCAATGAAATTTTACGTGCTGCAAAAATTTGGTATTCCAGGACGCGTGCATTTGCTTGCTGTCGCGCCAGAACAAGACAAACTCTTTAATCAGCCCCGCGGCGAATTGTTGGTCGATATTGGCGAGCCGCAGAATGTCGTACACGTCATTACTCGGTTGCCAGTTGGCGGCGATGATATTTGGTTCGCTGTCGTGTTGTAGGCTGGCATTGTAGCGTGCCCATTGGCGTTTAACATGGGCGATAAATTTCGAATTCCAAGTCGTGGTCGCCTCGCCGCGCTCGCGCCAATAGAGTACAAACTCGGCAATGGCGTCTTCGATAAACTGCGGTGCAATGCCGGCCCGGTATAGAATCTCCAGCGCGTCTTCGCTGGGTTGCCAGCGTCGCTCGATAGGATCAAGCGCACTGTTTTGCATGGCTTCCTGCTCGCGCCAGGTACGAATAACCTGGCGTAAAAATTTATTCCCCCAGGCGTAGGTCGCCTCGCCTCGCGCGGTCCAGTAACTGATAAACTCGGGGAGAAGTTGCAGCGCGAAACTGCGGGGAATGCTGTGTTGATCAATCTGCTGCAGTATCGCTTCTTCGGGTTGCCAGTGTGGCGCGATGTGGCTGCTGCCGGTAGTCGCTGGCGCGCGTGGCGCATTGCTGTAAGTCGGCGCTTTCATGTTCAGTGCGAAGTGTAAATGCATCACCTGGGTAAATGGAGGGCTATCGACCAGCAACAGCCCTTTGTCAACCAGGCTTTTGCTCACGCGTTGTATATCCAGTGCCGACCAGAATGGTAACAAACGCCGCACCGCGGGTTCACTCAAGTGAATCCAGAGCAATCCTCCTGCCGGGTCGGCGGCGTTATGAAACTGCACTTCCTGTAGGCTTTGTAGCATTACGGCTTCTTCCAATCCAATCGTTGCAGCGAGTGATGGCGAAAAGCAGCAGGTGCGTTCGGGAAGAAAAGAAGAGCTCATAATCAGTCGTTGATAC
>JBPCXM010000735.1:0-6608 GCA_051008535.1 Pseudomonadales bacterium
GAGTATGGCGGTTCGATGAAAGGCGCAGATTATCTCGCCGTTAATCCAATGGGCAAGGTTCCCGCGATCAAACACTGCGATAAGGTAGTCACCGAGGCCGCTGCAATCTGCGCTTATCTGGCTGAGGCATTTCCGGATGCGGATCTCGCGCCGCGGGCTGGCGAGCATGCCGACTATTATCGCTGGATGTTCTTTGCCGCCGGGCCGGTCGAGGCAGCGGTTATGAACAATCATATGCAGTGGATACCGACCGAAGAACAGCAACAAATGATCGGTTATGGCGACTATGAGCGCGTTATCAATGTTCTCGAAGAGTTATTCTCCAAGCGTGACTTTGTTTGTGGTGACCGCTTTACCGCTGCCGATATCTATGTCGGCAGCCGGATCGACTGGGGCTTACAGTTTGAGACAATGCCAAAGCTTGACGCGTTTGAGGCATACGCCAATCGCTTTCGCGACCGCGCTGCATACCTGAAAGCAAAGGAAATTGACGGTAAGCTCTTCGCCGACCAGCAAGGATAGAGAAGGGGCCAGTTCGATCAATTGATCGTCTTTGCCAAGCTCCCTTGATCGGCTGACCATTGTTGCGCGTTCTCGCTGATCCTAACGATGCGGCTTTGCCGTGGACTCACAAACATTCAATTGCGATTTTAGCACGCGTGGCCCGCCGCGCCCATTGACGTTCCCTCAGCCAACGAGCGCTATCTCAGCAAGCGTCGCGCCAGCGTGATCGCAGCCCATAAAAACAATAAGGGCAGCACTACAGTCTGCATTAAAAACACGACAATCAGATTGATGGCGTTTTCGCTAAGGTCTTGCGCTGCCGCTTTGTAGTCTTCCAATCGCCTTTCAAAATCAACTTTCTTCACGGCCGAGCGGTAAAGCTGCCGGGCCCGGTCAACCAGTGCGCCGCTGGAGTTCTCAACCTCGCTGTCTTGCATCACCTCGTCGTTTATCTCGCCAATTTTGTCCCTGACATTTTCGAGTTGCTCGGAAGACTGCTCATACTGCTCGGCTAGGAATTGTTGATAAAACCATTCGTTGGCTAGGGCAACAAGCGGCATAATAAAGCGCAGCACGAGCAGCAATATGAAAACCTGTGTTGCAAAACGTTTGACCGCTTCGCTGGCGACGACTTGAGTCCATTGAGTAAACAGAAAAAAAGCGGCCGTTATTGCGACCAAAATACCCAAACCTATCCAGCCGCTGATCGTCAGCAAGGTTTTTTGTACTCCAAGCGAACTGCTGGCTAACAACATTATCCAGGAGAATCGCTCAACAAGATCGTTGACCGGGTCGAGAATTTGCCCTGGCGTGAAATTCACCCCAACGCCCGCCGGTTGAACGGCGACCTCGGTGCCTTGTGCTACAGAGATAACGCCATTGAGTCCACGCGCAATTGCGAAACCCAGCAAAGCGCGTTTGAAGGCGCTATCAACGTATTCGCCGCCTAGTTGGTCCATGGGCTTGAATAACGCCAAAGATACTAGCGCGGCAATGACAAGGGTAAGTACGGTTTTTTTTGCGGTTTCCGACATTGCGATTTAACACTCCGGTCCATCGCTGTTAAGGCTATTCTTTTCGCCATTCTTGAGCTCGGCAATCTTGCGATACAACACTCGCTCGCTGATACCTAGTTTCGAGGCAAGACTGCTGCGGTCGCCCTTATGCAGCGCCAATGCGCGACGTAAGTAGTCGCGCTCCACAACATCGAGTTTCTGAACTTCATCTTGCGCGCCAGCTATGTGCTGAGAGGAGGTAGCACAGCATTTTTCCGGTAGATGTTCGGGGAGAATGGTGTTGCCATCGCACATCAGCAGCGCGCGTTCGATGATGTTGCGTAGCTCGCGAACATTGCCGGGGAAGGGGTAGTATTGCAAACAATGCAGTGCTTCTGCCGACAGCGTGACATCGCGATCACGTTGCAGCCGCTGCAACAGATGGTCGATCAACAACGGCAAATCATCGCGCCGTTCACGCAACGTTGGTAGCAACACTTCGAAAACGTTCAGGCGAAAGTAAAGGTCTTCGCGAAATTTCCCTTCGGAGACCATCTGATCTAACGGTTTATTCGTGGCGCACAATAAGCGGAAATTTGCGGTCCGTGTTTCGGTGCTTCCTACGCGGCGGAAACTCCTAGTTTCCAGCAAACGCAACAGCTTGACCTGGCCAGACAAGGGAATATCACCAACTTCGTCGAGGAACAGTGTGCCGCCATCGGCTGCTTCAACCAAGCCGGGTTTTTCCTGGCTCGCACCGGTAAACGCACCTTTCATATGGCCAAACAATTCACTTTCGAATAATGATTCGGGCAGACCGCTGCACTCCACCGGCACGAAGGGACCGCTGGATCTTTGGCTACGAGCGTGAATCGTTTGTGCCGCGATTTCTTTGCCTGTGCCCGATTCGCCTAGCAGCAACACGGTGGTGTCAGTTGGCGCGACACGATCTATCTGATCGAGCATACGTTGAAAAGAGCGCGATTTGCCGATGAAGCCCTTGCCGTTTGACGCGATTGTGGCGATGCTGGAAGGACGCATGATTTCGATGAAATACATAATTTCGTCGTCATTGTCTTTGACCGGCCATGTTTCGACATTCACATATTCCTGTCCGCGCGGCGTATGATGAACGTGCAACACCCTCGCCGTTTGGCCGGTCTCGACGCAGCGCTTCAATGGGCAGTCTTCGCCCGCCAAGTCGCATGGTACGGTGTAGCGGTGGCTAACTTCGTAACAATGCCGACGTCGCAGCGTTTGCCCATCACCGTACAGTTTTTCATAGGCCCGGTTGGCAAGCAGAATATGGTAGTCGCGACTCAGCAATATGGCCGGGTCGGTGAGGCAGTTGAGAATGGCTTGTACATCAGGAGCGCTTTTCATGTCTGCTAATTATGGCAGTTTGACGCGGCGATGTATGTCATAAATGGCACCAATTAACGCCTAACCTGAATGCTAATATGTTATCCGCTTATAATGTATAGAGTTTTTTCTTGGTACGTGGGTTGCTAAGTGGACCTTTTGAAGAACAACTTTTTGAAGCGTTTTTGTACGAGGAAGCAATTGACGTAATCTGGCATTTTCGAAAGATCAACGGCCAAGCACTAACGAGGAATGATGATGAAACCCGATGTAAAAGCGTTTTTTGATAAACCGACCTATACCATCTCTTATGTGGTGTCAGATCCGAAAACTCGTGTCTGCGCCGTGGTCGATTCGGTACTGGATTTTGACCAGGCCGCCGGGCGAACAGCGACCGACTCGGCCGATGCGATCATCGCGCACATCCGCGCCCACAATTTGCAGCTAGACTGGATTTTGGAAACACACGTACACGCCGATCACCTGTCGGCGGCACCCTATATAAGAGATCAGCTAGGTGGGCAGATAGCGATCGGTTGCAACGTGGCTATCGTGCAAAACGTTTTCGGCGACTTGTTTAATGCAGAACCGGGCTTCTCCCGCGATGGTTCGCAGTTCGACTACCTGTTGGAGGATGAGGAAATCTTCGCTCTCGGCGAGCTTGAGGTGCAAGCCCTGCACACGCCCGGACATACTCCCGCCTGTATGACTTATGTAGTTGGCGATTGCGCGTTTGTAGGCGATACGCTCTTTATGCCCGACTACGGCACGGCGCGCACCGATTTCCCCGGCGGCGATGCGGCTACCTTGTATTGCTCTATCCAGCGCCTTTTTGCGTTGCCTGAGGAGACGCGTTTGTTTATGTGTCACGACTACAAGGCGCCAGGGCGGAAAGAATTCGCTTGGGAAACGACTGTCGCCGAGCAGAAAGCCGGCAATGTGCATGTGCATGACGGTACCAACGAAGCAGAGTTCGCCAGTTTTCGCAACAAGCGCGATGCCACCTTGGGTATGCCGCAGCTTATTCTGCCATCCGTACAGGTGAACATGCGCGCTGGGCATTTGCCGCCGGCGGAAAACAATGGCACGCGTTATCTGAAACTTCCCATCGATTTGTTGTGATCAGCGACCACCACTTAATGTAGATTCTAGAATAGGTAAACCGCATGGAAATTAAAAAGATATCTCCATTTTTACATGTATCTTCACAGCTAAGCGTCGAAGATATCGGCATCGCCGCTGCGCAGGGCATTAAGTCGATTATCAATAACCGGCCAGATGGCGAAGCCGAGGACCAGCCTGCGAGCAGTGATCTCAAAGCTGCAGCGCAACGGCATTCGCTGGGGTATCAACATATTCCGGTGATATCGGGAAAGCTCAGTGACGAAAACGTTGCGCAGTTTACCGCGGCGATGGCTGCATTGCAGGGGCCGGTGCTGGCGTTTTGCCGAACGGGAACTCGGTCGACCACCTTGTGGGCTTTAAGCGAAGCGCCGCGTTTGGATGTTGACGCAATTCTCAGCACGGCGCATGGCATCGGCTACGATCTGAAGGAGTTACGGCCGCGTCTGGAGAAAGCAGCGGCGCAATCTGGACCAAAAAGCTCCTCTGTCGCAAGCGAAGGGGCGCCAGCGCATACCTATGACGTACTGATCGTCGGTGGCGGTGCTGCCGGCATCGCGTCGGCAGCTAGTTTGCTAAAGCGACGTCGGGATTTGGATATTGCTGTGATCGAACCACGCGAGCAGCACTACTACCAACCCGGTTGGACACTGGTTGGTGGCGGCGTATTTAATCGTGCGCAAACCGAAAAGCGTATGAGCGATGTAATGCCCGCTGAGGTGCAATGGATTCGTTCCGCAGCCGCCGAATTCGAGCCAGAACACAACCGCGTAGTGTTGGAAGATGGCGGGCGAATTAGTTACCGCTTGCTTGTGGTAGCCCCCGGGATCAAGTTACATTGGCAGGGGATTGAAGGGCTTCAGGAAACACTGGGCAAGAATGGTGTGACCTCCAACTATTTATTCGATATGGCGCCCTATACCTGGGAGTTGGTGCAGAACCTACGGGTTGGCCGCGCCGTGTTTACCCAACCTCCCATGCCAATAAAGTGTGCAGGTGCGCCGCAAAAAGCCATGTATCTCTCTTGCGACCATTGGTTGCGTAACAACCGCTTAGCCAATATCGATGTTGAGTTCTGTAACGCCGGCGCCGTGTTGTTTGGTGTCAATGATTACGTACCGGCGTTGATGCAGTACGTCGAAAAATACGCTGCCGCGCTCAAGTTCACGCACAATTTAGCCGCGATCGATGGCCCTGCGCGCAAGGCCTGGTTTGATGTGACCGAGGAGGATGGAGCAAGTAAACGGGTGGAAGTCGAATTCGATATGATTCATGTGTGCCCACCGCAAACAGCCCCTGATTTTGTGCGCAACAGCCCGTTAGCGGACGCTGCCGGATGGATAGAGGTTTCTCCAGAGACACTTCAGCACCCAAGGTTTGGCAACGTGTTCGGTCTCGGTGATGCCTGCTCGGCGCCAAACGCAAAAACGGCTGCTGCTGTGCGCAAGCAAGCGCCGGTGGTGGCAGAAAATGTAATCGACGCGCTGGACGGTCATGCGCCGCGCGCTGTTTACGATGGCTACGGCTCATGCCCGCTGACAGTGGAACGCGGCAAAATTGTGATGGCTGAATTCGGTTATGGTGGTAAGTTGCTACCCCCGTTTCCCACATGGATAGTGGACGGCACCAAGCCGACCCGCACCGCATGGTTTCTCAAAGAAAAGCTGCTGCCGCCCGTTTACTGGAATTTGATGCTGAAGGGGCAAGAGTGGCTGGCAAAGCCGACCTTGCTGCCGCACCGACCCACGCCGCACGAGGCGCAGCCGGCGTGCCGCGATGAGCCTGAACCTGTGAGCAGCAGTGAGGAGCGCTAACGCTGACAGCAAAATTCAGGATTGGCTCGCAGCAATCTTTCCTATTGCGGGAAGGCTTGCAGCGCACCGACATACTTAAAACGCTGACTCCGCGGCAATTTTTTTGAGCAAGCACGAAGCTATGTCGGCATTGGGCTGCCAACAATATGATGTCATTTATAGAAGGAAGCTGTATCTAATTGTATTAGTTAGCAATATATTATTAATATTCTTACATATCGGAGCATCTCACGGTCTAGTTGGTGGTTGCTCGAATACGCTCAGCCGGCACAAATAGCTGCTCCAATAAGTAGCTGACGAGGCTCTGCGGATAATCCTGTTGCACCAACGCCTTGGCCATACAATCTAGCCACTGATCGCGCTCCCTCTCGGTAACATTCAAATGCGCGTGTGCGCTTGGAATGCTGATCGATCCATATTTTTCGCTATAGCGACGGGGACCTCCCATCCAGCCGCACAAGAAGCGCGCAAGTTTATCGCGAGAGATGTTGTTATCCTGCGGATGCCACGACCTAATCGTCTGATATTCAGGGTCAGATGACATGATGTCATAGAACGCATCAACCAGGTGACGAATGCCCGCTTCTCCTCCTGCGGCCATAAAGGTCGTGTCACCGACGCCGTATTGCGGAGTCTGCTTATAAGCGATAGCGCCAGTCGGGAGTTTGGGCATAGTTCTTTGAAACTTATCCATGTATATATTATACATGTTTATGTTGCAACTGAAAATGACAAAGTAAACTCGGTGTATATGTCTAAGTGGCGCTCTAACGAGTAAAATATCTACTTATCAGTATTTAGGAAGTCTTTT
>JBPCXM010000736.1:0-2783 GCA_051008535.1 Pseudomonadales bacterium
GCGACCAGGCGGAAACCATCGCTCCCGGCATGGAAGCATGTTGTTCGGATGATCACCAGAAAATTATTCAGGAACGTGCCTGGAGTTCACCGATTTGGTATAGCCCGAAGGCGCTGGCAAATTAACTACCATTGAGGCGCAATTTCGGCATGAAAGATTTAGCAATTCTCTAAAAACGGTACCGGTTTCATCCGACGTTATACGGTACACCGTGTGGTTATACCACTGATTCACTTTAAGTCATCGTGACGTCGAAGATCTGCTAGCAGAGAGGGGGATCATTCTCAGCCGCGAATCCGTTCGCCTGTGGTGCGATAGTTTGCTCAAGAAGCGAGGCAGGCGCGGGTTCAAATCACTTAAGCAGGCGCAGTTGTTCTTGGGTGTCCATGCTGCTGTGTACAACCTTTTCAATCTTGGCAGTTATTTGGTTTCAGCTAACCATTACCGAAACCTGAGACAGTGTGCCTTTTCGTCTTGGGAAAACGTTACGTTGGCGTAGAGGAACAATTTTAGTATTTTGACACATTGATTGCGTTAATTTGCCAGCACCATCCAATCAGATAGAACTGCGTAGATGGACGCGTTAACTTAGCGGTCTTTTCATAGCCAAAGCCTGATTGGATAAATCGTTCATTATCTTGGTTCCTGTACTTTTGAGTTGCATCAGGCCATCGCGACCTTGTTGAGAATATCATCACAATCGGCTGCGTCTAAATAAATCGGGACAGGATAGCCAGCCCCCTCTTTAAGTGCCGCTCGGATAAGGCGTGGAAAATCGACTGCTTTGACTTGTGCCAGTTGCTCCGGAATTCCCAGCAAGCGGCTCAACTCGATGACTCGGTCAATCAGCTTTTGCGCCAATAACTGATCCGAATCATCGTCGTTGCCCAGGCCGGCAAAGCGGGCAAGTTGAGCCATGCGCGCAGCCGCTGCCTCTTTCGAGAATGCCAACACATGCGGGAGTACCACTGCGTTAGCCAAGCCATGCGGCACACCGTATTGGGCGCCCAGTTGGTGGGCGATGGCATGCGTGTAACCCACGAAAGTCGCGTTGATAGCAAATCCCGCATAGGAGGAGGCGATCGCCATCGCCTCGCGAGCCTGTAGATCATCGCCGTGTTGAAAAGCGCGTGGCAGGTTGTTAAAGATCAGCCGAGCCGCCGCCAGCGCATATTTATCTGTCTCGCTACTATTCCAAGTGCCAATGTACGCCTCAATCGCGTGGGTTAGTGCGTCCATGCCCGTTGCCGCCGTAATGTGTGGCGGTAAGTTCTGCATTAACAGTGGGTCGAGCGCGGCCGCCATGGGTACCAGCCCTGGGCCGCCAAGCCCTCGCTTTGTATGCGTACTGCTATCGGTGATAACAGCGCCGACCGTGACCTCCGATCCTGTACCTGCCGTAGTCGGCACCGCAAACAAGGCAAGCCCCGACCGCATAATCGGGAGCTGCTTTCGCAAGGGATCAGTATCGCTGTTTGCGCTCACGGAAATGATTTTGGCCGCATCGATCGATGAACCGCCGCCGACGGCTAATACCGCATCACAAACCGCTTGCCTCGCCAGTGTCGTACCCGCTGTCACGATAATATCTGAAGGGTCAGGTTCCACCCCATCGAATATCACTGCATCTACCCCGCTTTCCCGCAGTTCAGCATATAGCGGCTCGATGAGACCTAACTCGATCAAAGGTTTGTCGGTCACGATCAGTACCTTGCGAAAACCTGACTGGGCAATAGTCTGGCATAAGCGGCGCGACGAGTCGGGGCCCAGCAGTAGCATCGGTTTTGATCGTGGAACCAGAGCCAGTGCCAATTTAAGCAAGGTGCTTTTAGCGCGATAGAAGAACCGTTGCACAACAATCACAATACTATCTTCCTTCTGTCGTATTTGTTATCAGCAATAGCTTAGCCACCATTGGGCTCGCCTTGCCGGAGGCTATTCACTCCCTAACACTCTACCCAAAGCGATATCTCCCTCAATCGTGGTGCGGTTAATGACTCGCTTAACACCAGGGCAAGTGCCCGTGGCGCAGTGCATGGCGCGCCAGTTATCCCACAAGATCATGTCGCCTTCGCGCCACTGGTGAAAATAGTGGAATTCCGGACTGCGGGTGTGTTCGACCAGGCGCTGCAACAGATCGATGGCCTCATCATTGGAGAGGCCGGCCTGTTGGGGGATGATCACCCTATCCAAAAACTGCTCCACAATTTCCAATACCCTGCGCCCGTTGACCGGGTGGGTGATCACCGCAGGGTACACCGCATCGGGGAAATCCGGGTAGTTCATATCTGAGGGCTTACGTGGGCTGTACGGACCGGGCTCATAACCATCGAGATCGACATAGCGCATGTGCCTGCGTTGCATACAAAAGGCGTAGGCCACCTCGATTTTTTCCAGCAACGCTTTGGTCTCCTCGTCCAGGGCGTCATAGGCCTTGGCCAGATCACCAAAACCGGTCAGGCCATCGTTCTCGGGAACCACCACTGCCCGCAGCAGCGCGCCGTGATTAGGGCGGCCGGTATAGCGCAGGTCAATATGCCAGTCGAGGCGGCCGACAATCTCTTTACCTTTATAGCTGGCGGTAAAAAACTTGTCCTTGTCACCACCGCTTTCCAAGACAAATAATTCCGGATATTCCTCGGACGTTGTCGCGTTAAGGGGATGCATCTCCAGCGGGCCAAAAATACGGCTGAACTCGATCTGCTTTTCCGGGGTGATGTCCTGATTGCGAAACAGCAAAATGCCATGCTCATACCAAAGTGCTTTCAGCTCGGTTTTGAGGT
>JBPCXM010000737.1:0-6219 GCA_051008535.1 Pseudomonadales bacterium
GACTGAAACTGTTCCAAAGTACAACCATGCCCCGAATTATTCAGGTCGACGATGTCACCTTCACCAACGATTGACAGCGGGTGTTTACATCCTTGTAGAATGATAATAGCGAAAAAAACATGAATTAACTTTAATTTCTCCATCTTGGATTCTCCTAAGAATATTTCCGCTCTGATTTTTAGTATCACTTTTTTCAGTAAGCTAGCTTTTAAATAGATAGGTATTGATGCAAGTCAAAATTTCGTCGTACTGAACGGACTTCTGCCCTCTTTTTCGCCCACTAACTCAAGCCGACTCTCAACTTGAGGGCGACCGCTCTCTGTATCTATGACTTTCAAAACATAACAAGGCAACCGAGCGAAGCGTTAGGATTTTTTCGACAATCACTAGGACTTTTTCATTCTGGCAAAACTGATTGAACGTAATCAGTGCGTATCGCGTGTGTAGCGAATCGTTAGTTAGGCATCCATGGGGAGTTCAAGTAATTTTGGTCGAAACTGGTGAGGCGAGCTGTTGTGGTCGAACGGCCGTTTTCAGCATTATTGGTTCCAGTCGCATACTGTAGCTTGCGTGCAGCCGACTGTCAGCACCCAGGCGATTTGAGAAACCCACCATTTTGTAAACAATAATTTCAGTTCTGCACCAGATTTCTCATCTGTAAATTTCGAGCTGAATTAATACATTTACACAATTAATCGGAGCCTCGCTGGTAGTTCTGGCGGGGGAGTACCTCCACTTTGATGTCTATGCGTTTAATTTTTTTGAATAAGAAATTTGATCGTTGATGCGAACAAGGCCCGCTTCGCAAACCCGTGCGGTAATTCCGCCATGACCTCGCATAGCGTTGTATCCACCCCTACCCAATTGTCGTTCCATTTTGCTACAGGGATGACAGAGACCGCTGAACTCAAGCACCGCATCACCAATGCGAAAGAGTTTGTCTTTCAACGCAAGCAAGTTGATGCCAGAAACCACTATATTTCGCCGCAACAGTGAAGGTGGAATGGGTTCCCGATTAAGGCAGGCAGCAATCACATGTAGGTGTTCATGTTGAATCAATGTCACCTGTCGGGGATTTCCAGCACGGCCGCTGAATCGATCACCCGCAAGCCCTTTGTCTAGGTTTATCTGCACGGCCTCAAGGGCAACCATCGCTTTCTCGCGCGAGGGTCTAATGCCGATCCACTCTACGCGCCCGAACTGAGGAAGCGTCTCCAGCAAATCCTGAAGGGGTCGCGATTCAGCCAATTGACTCTCTCTGATTCGTCATCGCAGGTCGCGTTAGTCGAACATATCGGGTTGTTCAGCACTGATAACACTTAACAGCGGCTGGTAGCTGAACCAACCGGCCAGTTCGCTGCCAACGGTGTCGTAGGTGACTTTGCAATTCTCCGGGTCAATCAGTACCGGCTTGCCTGCGGCCTCGGCCATTAGCTGCGCCTGGCAGGTTCTTTCCATAGTGATATACCACCAGGCGGCGGCTTCCACGGTGGTGCCCACAGTCAGCAGGCCGTGGTTGCGCAAAATAGCGGCCTTGTTGTCGCCCAATGCAGTGGCAATGCGCTCACCTTCGTCCAAATCGAGAACCACGCCGGTATAGTCATCGAACAGCACGTGGTCATTGTAGAAAGCGCAGGCGTCTTGCGTGATGGGATCCAAGGTACGACCCACAGCCGACCAGGCTTTGCCGTACACCGAGTGAGCATGGGCGGCCGCAGTCACCCTGGGGTGCATAGTATGAATACGGGAGTGAATGGTATAAGCCGCGCCATTAAGCAAGCCTTCACCTTCAAGTACCTCACCGTCATGGCTGACGCACAGCAAGTCCGACACTTTTATTTGCTTGAAGGAAACACCCATGGGATTAACCCACAGCTGGTCAAGGTGTTCGGGGTCGCGAACGGTGATGTGCCCGGCGACACCCTCGTCAAAGCCAAATTTACCAAACAGGCGATAGGCCGATACCAGCTTGCGTTTGCGGTCCTCGCGCTCCGCTTCCACGGACGGAAATTGCGGCGGAAATACAAATTCCTCGGGCTGGTTCATAACGATAGCATTTTCTGATGGACTCATGATCTCTCCTGAATGTAACCACAATCTGCCTTGCCGGCACGTTTAGTACTCCTTCAATGGGGTAATGCCGTATTCAGCTTGTCTGTCTGCGTTCGCGGCTAGACGCTTTGCCGAAGGCATAGTGTGTCCTACGGCAAGGGAAAGCTCTGTGTGACTCTGAATACGGCATTACCCCATTGAAGGAGTACTATTGTAAGATACGCTCAAAGGTAACAGAAAATCTGCCATCTGGATGACATTTGGCAAAAAAACACGTCATTTGTATTGGTAAGAGCGGGAAGTCGTGTCATGGCGGTACCCCACATAGGCAGCGATTGGATAAATCAGCTGCCGCCCAAAGAGAAGCAGGCGACACTCGAGCGGATGCGCAACAGGCGTGTCAACAAAGGCGAAGTGATCTACGCCGAAGGGCAGCTACACACGGCTCTGTGGCAGGTAAAGGCGGGTAATGTGCGGGTTACCAATCAAACCTCGGATGGCAAAGAAGTGGTAATCGCCATATTTTCAATGGGTGATTGCTTTGGCGAACTTACCTTGCTCGATGGCTTCCCTGCTGCGAATACTGCCACTGCAATCGATCACGTGGAACTGGCTGAATTGGCGAAATCCGATTTCGATGAGCTTTACCACCAGTACCCCGTTTTTGCGCATGAATTGATGCGTCTGATGTGCGGTCGCTTGCGACACATGTTGAACTTCTACGCCGACGTCACGTTGCGGCCACTTGAACAGCGGATGGCCAGCCGCATTCTATATATCACCAGTGATAATCCGGGCAAAGACAATACCGCGGAGCTGCGATTTACTCAGCAAGACCTGGCCAATATGGTAGGAGCGACGCGTCAGGCGGTGAGCAAGGTGCTCAACCTATGGCGCGACCAGAATATTATATCTCTCGAATACGGTAAAATTAGCGTGCTCAGCCCTGCCGAGCTGGAGAACATCGCGACGAGTTAGTGCTTGGCTATGCCAAACACTTTCATTTGATAGCTCAGTGTCGAAGGTTTCATTCCCAGTAACTCCGCAGCGCCGTCCGGACCCCAGGTTTTCCAGTTCGCGTGTTTTAATGCGGCCGTCAAATTCGCTTTCTCAAACGCTTTGAATTCCTCAACCGTAAGGAATGCCGCCGGTTCTGCTCGCGATGGCTCGGTAGATGGTATGTCATCGACCGGTCCGTTGGGCAATGCAAGATCCAATCGTAGCCGATCGCCCGTAGAGGAGATCACTGCGCGTTCGATCACATTCTTCAGTTCGCGTATGTTGCCGGGCCAACTATGTTGCTTCAAGGCAGCAAGTTGATTCTGGGTAATTCGCAAGCGTTCACGTCCAAGTTCGCTACAAATTGTTTGCAGGAAATGCGCTGCCAACGGTGCGACATCATCCAATCGTTCACGCAATGGTGGTACTTCTACCGGAAAGACGCTGATGCGATAATATAGATCTTCCCGAAATCGTTCCGCCTTAATTTCATCCATCAAATTTCGATTCGTTGCAGCGACGACGCGCACATCCACCTTGATGGTCTTGTCATCTCCAACTCGTTCGAATTCACCCTCCTGCAGAGCTCGCAGTAATTTCCCCTGTTGCGAAATCGGAATCTCGCCGATTTCATCGAGAAACAGTGTGCCGCCGTCGGCAAGTTGCAGCCGACCGACCCGGTCATTATGCGCGCCGGTGAACGCGCCACGCACGTGGCCGAAGAACTCACTCTCAAACAAGTCTTTCGGAATTGACGCGCAATTTACTTTCACCAGTGGCTTGTCGGCCCGGTCGCTTTTGGTATGAATCGCCCTGGCAACCATCTCCTTACCGACGCCGGATTCGCCCAGAATCAACACGCTGACGGGCGTCTGGGCAACCGCCTCTATGCGCGCGAGGGTACCCGTGAGCGCCTGGCTTTCGCCGATGATCTCTCCAAAATTGACGGCAATATTGATTTCATCGCGGAGGTAGTCACGTTCCTGTTCGAGTTGATCTTTCAGCTGTTTGACTTCTTCGAAAGCAGCTTCCCGTTGTGCTTCCAGTTCTCTGCGTTGCGTAATATCGCGGAACACGACGACTGCGCCGTCGGGTTTCCCTTCTTTCATAATGGGCGTGCTAGTGTACTCGACCGGGACCGCCGCGCCGTTGGCGTGCCAGAAAACCTCGTTATCGACAGTGTGTACTTCACCGTCTTTTAACGCGGCATAAATGGGGCAGGCGTCGCGCGGGTAGGGGGATCCGTCTGGATACGAGTGGTGATGCACGTCGTGTGCCTTCTGACCGTGCACGTCGTCGGTATGCCAGCCTACTATTTCATAGGCGGCGTTATTCCCAAAAGTGATGTGGCCATCGCAATCCAAACCGTAAATTCCTTCACCCGCTGCGTCGAGAATCAGGCCGTACAGTGTTTGCAGCTTGGTCAGTTCCTCCATTGCGTCGCGGTATTTGCTAACGTCGGTGGCGGCTACCAAGACGTATGGGTGCTCGTCCACAATCGCTTGTGCCCGCCAGGCACCGAATCGACTCGGCAAGATTCCATCAGTCAGCCGCAAACCGACTGCGGCATTCTCTATGGGAATACCATCGCGCGCCACAGCCCTGAATCGATCGATTAGCTCCGGTTCGCTGTCAAAATCAAACAGTTCTGCAGCCGGAATTGCTTGCTTTTCCGCCAGCGCAGGCTCGAGCCGATCTCGCCATACCGCAGCGATGCTCTGGCAGACAAGCGAGTCATCCAACATCAAAAGCAATGACGGTGAGTCTTGAAACAGCCATGCGTAATTGTCGGTCGTCATAGTCTGCACCTCAGATTCTTGAGGATTACACCACAAGAATCTGAGGATCTCAATTTACTGTGGTCGTTGGGATACTTAAGTCGTTGTATTTATTAGCTTTCAGCAGTTGGCACGGTCGCTGCAAAACAGCTATCGAACACGACGACAAAGCAAGTTCTTAACTTACCAGGAGATCAACATGCCACTGACACTTACATTGACTGAAGGTGTTCTGCCGCGCGGCAGAGAAAAACAGGCCGTCGAGCAACTCACCGACGCCATGCTGGAACGACACGGCCTCACCGGCAATAAAGTCATGACACCCAACATTACTGCAACGGTTCATGTGCTGCCCAAAGAATCCACGTTTTCCGGCGGCAAAGAATTCGCCGGCGCCTGGGTTGAATGGAAAGTCCCCTCATTTGCGTTTAGCACCCGAGAGGTGCAACAGGGCTATTTCAAAGACGCCACCGATATCATTGAAGAACTGTCGGGCGGTAGTCAACCTCGAGACAACATCTACGTCAACGTGGTCCACGCTGTTGACGGCGCCTGGAATCTCGATGGCAGAGCAATGACAAATGAAGAGCTAGGCCAGGCAATCTCACAAGGCTAACCGCGTGAGATCTTGTGGCCCTCACTTTAGGGGCCATTTTTATGTACAGGATGTACGGTATGTCCCGAGAGGCAGGACGCCGGCAGGGACGATCGACCGATGAGGGGCTAATGTCCACGAGGAGAATGAGTAATGAGTCATTACATATTAGTACACGGCGCCTGGGAAGAATCCGGAATGTGGAACGATGTTGCACCGATTCTGCAACAAAGCGGCCACACTGTAACAGCGATTGATTTGCCGGGGCATGGTGCGAACAAGCGGCCGGATTCAGTCGTTTCAACCGCGAACTATATACAGGCCGTTGTCGATATCATCGAACCGCTGGACCATCCGGTAATCTTGACAGCCCATAGCATGAACGGTGCGCTTATATCGCACGTTGCTGAACGGATACCTGAGAAAATCGAGCGCTTGATCTACGTGACGGCATTCCTGTTAAAGAACGGCGGGTCTGTATTCGAAACAATGGAAAGTGACACTGATGCCGAAGTCTTTCATGAAATTTTGTTTTCAGATGACCAAGCCCTTGCCACGCTTCCGGAACCTGCCCTGCGTAGAGTCGGTTTTCACGACGTTGACGAAGCGACTATCCAGCGAGTCCTGCCGCTGATGACCGAATGGCAAGCAACCGAACCGTTTATGGCAAAGGTCGTGTTAAGCAATGAAAAGTTCGGATCCGTGCCGAAAACCTATATTCGCACGAATATCGACAAGATGATCTCGCCCGCCATGCAAAACGCCATGATTGCGAATTGGGAAGTTGATTCCGTT
>JBPCXM010000738.1:0-2596 GCA_051008535.1 Pseudomonadales bacterium
AGTTTTGGTAACAGCCCACCTTCTAGTTTGTCCAGCTCCAGCACCAGCAGGCCGATTCTCTTATCATCTTTCGCCAATGCGAGGGCATCGATAATGTCCTTCACCAGCGCCTGTTGCGGCACATCGCGGCCCTGTAACAAAGATTCCGGGCCGATGGAGGACTCCTGCTCTACCAGCACTCCTCGCAGGTTGAGTACCAAAGCTCCGCCATCAGGTATCTTGGGCCCGCGCTGACCAATGAGTGCCACCACGATGGCGATGATCAGCAATACAGCGATAACGCCGAACACGACGGTTTGAACTGCTTTCAGTGACTTCCACAAAAAACGGAAAATTCTGGCGACAATGCCGCGCTTGTCTATCGAATCAGTACTCATAGCGATGCCATTGTTGTTTCACGTTCGGTCTTGCTGCACCTACAAAATGTTGTTCTAGTGTATGGTAATACGGTTACATATCGTTTTGCGAGTGATTGTGCTGTGTGTGCTCGCCATTTGCCATTGCCATATGTGTTAGCGGTGAGACCATTGTCCACAACCCAAAAGCGATCAATAGTAATCCAATCACAATACGCACGCCTTTCTCGCGCAGTTTGCGCATCAAGGCCTGTCCGGATAAACCACTGGCGACCATGGCAGGTAAGGTGCCCAGACCGAAGCTGCCCATTAGCAGCGCTGAGCGTAAGGGGTCTGCAGTTGCCAACGACCAACCTAATACTGAATAAACCAGGCCGCAAGGTAAAAAACCCCACAGCAAACCCAGCAGTAGTTTATTGAAATAACCGGTGCGCGTGGTGAATTCGGTAAACACCGGTTTTATAGGGTTCCACACGTGTGTGCCAACACGCTCCAGCGCGGTTAAGCCCATCCACCACTGGTTAATGTAAAGTCCCATCGCTATCAACAGCAATCCGGCGGCAATACGCAATGAGGGCCCGATAGCCGGAGACAGTTGCACTGCGCTGTAGCCAAGCATGCCGATAACGCCGCCCAATAGGCAATACGTTAGCACTCGGCCGCTGTTGAACAAGAGGACGTTGGCGAGTCTATGCTCACCTTGCGTTACACCAATAGCAGTCGCGATGCCGCCGCACATACCCAGGCAATGCACATTGCCGAGCAGGCCAACGGTGAACGCCGCTATAAATGTTGCCGTTTCAGTCATCCCCAGATTCTTTTTTCGAGTCTTTAGGAGGAGGGGGCTTGGCCTGCGGATTGTCGTCAAACAGAATATTTTGCGCCGAACTTTCCAGGTCATCGAATTGTTTATTGTCGACTGCCCAGAAAAATAGCTTGACCGCCACGGCGATAAATATCAGTGCAACCGGAATGAGGATAAACAGGCTCTCCATAACTACCGCTTCCCGTCATTCCCGCGCCGCGGCCACAAGCGGAGAGAATTGGCGACCACAATGATGGAGCTGGCCGACATACCAATGGCCGCCAGGTAAGGTGGCACAAAACCCAGCGCGGCCAGGGGAATCGCGCTGGCATTGTATAACAAAGCCCACAGTAAATTTTGCCGAATGGTTTTGCTCGTCTGGCTAGCCTTCTCGAATAAAGCCGGCAATATTGCAAGCGACGGTGTCAGTAAAATACAATCGGCGCTGGTTTTAGCCAGATCCGAGGCATCCAGCATGGCCAAGGAGACGTCAGCCGTAGCAAGCACGGGAATGTCATTTATGCCGTCACCTACCATCATTACTTTCTCTTGTTTCGTGCCTTGCAATGTTTGTACATAGTCGAGCTTGTCTTGCGGTTGCGCCCCTTCGATGACGTGGGATATGCCCAGTTGTGCGGCGACGTCGGCGGCAGCGCCCGAAGCGTCTCCGCTGAGCAAGTGCACACTGAGGTTATTATCTTGCAGCTGCCTGATCACAGCGGCGGCTTCCGGCCTAAGCTCATCGCGTAGTTTAAAGCGTGCCAACAGACCGTGCTGGTTAGTAAGTAGAACACAGTTCTGCGCTTTTTCTTGAGCTGGCACATTACAAATACCGGCGACGAAACTAACACCGCCAAGCCGATACAACCCACCATCGACGACGGCTTGCACACCTTGACCGGTTTCGTTGTGCAAGGAGGAAACCTGCAAGCCAATGTCGTAACCAGCAAAGGCACTCGCCATCGGATGGCTGGAACCACGCTCCAGCGCAGCAGCGATACCGAGACATTGTTGTTCGTCAACATTGCCTGCAACTTCAACCTCTTCCACCTTTATTCGTCCGTGGGTAAGGGTGCCTGTTTTGTCGAATATGACATGTTTCAGAAGGGGCATGGTTTCCCATACTGTTCGCCGCGTTACCAGCAAGCCGTATTGCCGCAGCGCATTGGTGGCAGCCGTGATCGCGGTCGGTGTCGCCAACGACAAAGCGCAAGGGCAACTAACTACCAGCACCGATAAGGTGATAGCTAACGCAAGCTCCGCTTGGGTGAAATGCCAGAACAACCAGACCATGGCGGCAATAGACAGCACGGCAAGCACGAACCAAAGCGCAACGCGCTGCGCCAGCTCCTCCACCTTAGGTTTCTCATACTGTGCTTGTTCTAACAGTTGTTTTATGCGGCTGATACGCATATTTTTGCCGACGGCTTCGACA
>JBPCXM010000739.1:0-3056 GCA_051008535.1 Pseudomonadales bacterium
GTTGTTTAACACTTTCCGGTGTTATCCGGAATCACAGCCGTCGAACTAACAGGTTTTAGGCCCGTTTAGCACTCTACTGCGAAGAGTGCTAATCATAGTGACGGATTTTGCGGAGTCAAGGGTTTATCAACAATATCCGCGTGAATATGCAGGTGGGGACAGCAGGCGCAATTTCAAGGGTTCCCAGTAGAGTTAGTCGTCAACCTTCTTATATTCGCCTTCGATAACGGTTGGCGGTTCCGACGGTGAATCGCCGAAATGTGAATCATCACGCTGTGTTTGGGTGTACGACTCAGAGTACATGGTCATTCGGCTGCGCGAAAACTGTGCAACCGCCAAAGCCGCTAGTTTACGCCGGCTCGCGGGGATCAGGCAGGCGAAACCAAAGGCATCGGTCATAAAGCCCGGCGTCAGCAACAAAGCACCGCCGATAGCGAGAGCGAGTCCTTCAATCATTTCCTGGGCTGGCATTTGGCCGTTTTGCATGCGCTGCTGCGCGCGCGTCAGCGTCGACAAGCCTTGCCAGCGCAACAGCGATATGCCTATCACCGCCGTCAGCATTACCAGCGCGATGGTTGGCAAGGCACCCAGCCACTGACCAACCTCGATCAGAATCCACATTTCGGCGATCGGTACGATCATAAAAAACAAAAACAGAAAACGCATCACCTTTGGCCCCAAACACACAATCGTCACCTTACCTCTATTGCGCGGCAACGACCAGCGGGCTTGGAGCGGAATAAGAGCCTTTCAGAGCTCCTGGTAACACAGTTTTTTGTTACACCGAAAGTCTTTTTAAAGCGTCGGTTTAATTTACATCGGTACAAAAATGATGAAAATATTTTTGGTGAAATTTACATTTATTTAAATAAATTATTTTTATGCTGTTGTTTTATATAACAATTATATATTTACTAATTTTTATTTTTAGTATTGGTATTTATATTGCTTTGCTTAAACCAGGAAGTGAAACTGCACCGCTTGAATGCAGTGAAACATATTTAGGAGTAGTTATGTTTAATTCAATTAGAAATACGATTATAGGCGCCATATTGACCCTGGCGGCCACATCAGCATCGGCTCTGCCGATCACATTTGATTTCAGCGGCAGCGGCCATCGCTTGCTGGGATATTCGCAAACATTTTCCCAAAGCGGACTGGGTGTGAAAGCAACCGCGCTAGGGGGTGGTAGGTTATCGCAGACCCATTCAGGCCTGGGCGTCGGCGGCACCCACTTCCTGGATAGCAAGCAGCTCGATGGCTTCGGCCCCGACGAAAGCGTGTTGTTTCGCTTTTCGCGCTCGGTACGCCTGCTTGGTTTTACCCTGACGCGTGTCGGCTACTTTGACGACGCTACATTAACCGTCGATGATGTACCGCAGTTATCGGGCAACATTCCTGGCGGCAACATTTGGGACAGCGACACTGCATCAATCAAAGCAGGCCTCAATGGCACGGACTTTCAATTTGGCGTGACGGATTGGAATGACGACTACTTCATAAAAAGCCTGACAGTCCACGCAACAGAAGTGCCAGAACCAGGCACCATCGCATTGTTCGCAGTCGGCCTGGTCGGCCTCGGCATCGCCCGCAAACGCACCAAGCAATAGTGTAGTACCTCCTCCAATACTTAAGCCTGCTCTGCAGGCTTTTTTTATGGTCGAAAAGTGCTCCTGCATTGCCTAAAGCACCTACTTTTGGCGCCTAAAGCACCCACTTTTGGCGCCTAAGGCGCGTATTTTTGGTTTCGACACTCCCGCCATCCATGGCGGTCGTACAGGATGTACTGTATGCCGCGGTAGACACGGATTTCGTGAGCGGCGACGCCTCACAAAAAGTGCCGGATTAACTGCAGTGATGTCGGCACAATGCCTTACACTGCATTCAATATGTTATCGTAATGCCTGATCGGGACCATAAAAACTCCCGCACGCAGCATGTGTCACCTGTTTCCAGGCCAAGTTAAACCCCTATGCCACGAAAAACCTGGTTAGAAGCCCTGCAGGTTTATGCGCATCCTCGCGTCGTTGCCATGCTGTTCCTAGGATTTTCTGCCGGCTTGCCCTTCTTGCTCGTGTTTTCAACACTCACGGCCTGGTTGACAGAAGATGGACTTGATAAAGCCACCATTGGTTTTTTTAGCTGGATTGGTATTACCTATTCCATAAAAGTATTGTGGGCGCCGGTTGTAGACCACCTAAGATTGCCGGGATTGCAGCGGCTTGGTCAACGCCGCAGTTGGATGTTGCTGGCTCAAACTGGTATCGCTGTCGGTTTGGTTTTGATGAGCCAAATTGATCCCGACCGTTCCTTGCAAGCTATGGCGTTCGCGGCCCTCTTCGTGGCGTTTTGTTCTGCCACGCAAGATGTAGCGATAGATGCCTACCGTATTGAAGCAGTGGTAGTGGAAGTTCAGGGTGCGATGTCGGCGACTTATATACTGGGTTATCGGCTGGCACTCTTGATGAGCGGTGCCGGGGCGTTTTACATCGCCGACTTTCAATCCTGGCCGATAAGCTATCGCAGCATGGCCGGCATGGTCGCAGTGGGGATTGTTACCACATTATGCATTACTGAACCCATAAATCGGCGGGCATCAGAATTTACCAGCGTAGGTCAGTGGTTGCAACACTCCGTGGTTGATCCCTTTACTGACTTCTTTCATCGCTACGCCTCCCAGGCATTCGTCATACTGTGTCTGGTTGGCTTATACCGGCTCAGCGACATCACTATGGGTGTCATGGCCAATCCGTTTTATCTTGATTTGGGCTTCAGCAAGATCGAAATCGCTAACATCGGCAAAGTGTTCGGATTTGCGATGTCTATCTTAGGTGCCGCAATTGGGGGGATGCTGGTCGTACGTTACGGCGTATACGGCCCACTGCTCGCGGGCGCTATCCTTGTTGCCAGCACAAACCTGCTGTTTGTAACGCTGAATGCGGTGGGTGCTGATCTAACCTGGCTGGCGCTGGTCATAAGTGCCGACAACCTGAGCGGAGGTCTGGCCGGCGCCGCTTTCATCGCGTACTTGTCGAGCTTGACCAGCCGCAGCTATA
>JBPCXM010000740.1:0-4362 GCA_051008535.1 Pseudomonadales bacterium
AGGGCGTACCTTCGAACAGCAGCGACTGCTCCCGATTACTGCCGTGGTAGGAATCCTTAAACATCAAGATATGCGGGCGACCACTGGCGGCACGGGCCACGCGCATCGCCAGCTCAGTGGCATCAGACCCTCGCTTGAGAGGAAGCGCCCAGTCAAAGCCGTCGGTCCATTGCAGTACGCGTTCGCAAAAATCGATCATTGCCGGCGAAAACATCGGCATAAGATCTCCTGCGTTGGCCTGGGCGCGGGCTGCCGCCTCCACTTCGGGGTGTCGATACCCCAGCAAGTTCGGTCCGGCAGAGCCAGTGAAGTCAATATAGCTGCGACCGTCCACGTCCTTTACCCGACACCCCTTAGCCTCGCTGATAAAGCCAGGTAACACGTTATAGCCAGCGTAGCGGGACGACCGAGTCAGGAACATGGCATAACTGGGCATGACCTTATCGGCGCGACGCCACAAGTCCTGCCCTTTCGGGCCATCGATGGGGGGACGGTTGGGGTCTGTGGGGCTCCAGTGACCCGGGATTTTGCCGTCTGCTGGCGCGACCCCGCCCGCTGCCTCGCTGCTCAACAACAAGGTGGACAGACTAGGCGCCAACGCGAGCACTGGCCCAGCGGCTAACAGTTGCCTGCGGGAAAGTTGTCCAACTCCTGGCTGCGGAATTTCCGGAGCAGATTCAACCGTTGTAGTTCCAGATTCTAAATCTGTCATGGGATGCTCTCCTCAGATGTTTGGCAAAATGGCCAGCTCGTTACCAAGCTGTTAACCCGGGCATTTTCATCCGTGGTGGATTATTGCGGCTGTGCAGGCTCGACCTGGCCAGGCAGCAGGTTGGGAAACTGCGCCAGCGAGCGAAAATAGTTTGCCTGAATGCGCGCGACTGGCGGCCCCACCCACTCACTGGTACCACCTAAGTTCCATAGCTCTTTCGGGTCGTTTTCCAAGTTGAACACCCACGGGTAATTCAGACTCATGGCGTAGCCGTTCACCACACCCTGGCCCGCTACGCGCACTGGCCCGTCGGCGGGATTGCGAACCTGAAAATGTACCTTCATATTTCGCCACTTCAACGCGAGCAAGGTATTGTCGTAAAAAAACATGACATGCTCGCGCTTCGATTGGGTCTCATTGCCGAGAAACAAATCCGACTGATCGACGCTGTCCATGGCACGGTCACGCGGAATACTGCTTTCTACGCCTGCCATGCGGGCAAAGGTTGCATAGAAATCCGTGATGCTGACCAACTCGTTGCTGGTTCGATTTGCCGGGATGTGACCGGGCCAGCGGATGATAGCCGGTGTACGAATGGCGCCCTCCCAAGCACTGGGAAACTCGCCGCGAAAGGGTCCACTGTCGGCTTGGGCGCCGTACTGCACTCCGATACCCTGCAGGGTTTCCGGGCCGTTATCGCTGGCCCAGACCACTATCGTGTTATCCGCGATTCCCGCGCTGGCAAGCGCATCGAGAATCGCACCGGAATTGGCATCGATTTCGCGCAGCGCATTCTGGTAGTCGGTCTTGCTTTTGTCGGCAAATTTTGGATTGGGCAGCGGTGGACTGTGCGGCAAGCTGAACGGCACATAGAGGAAAAATGGCTCCGTGCTGCCGGCCTGCTTACGGATATAGGCCACTGACTTTTCGGTAATCTTCTCATCCATCAGCGGACGCATGGCCAGGCCGTATACGCCGACCTTTTTCGAGGGCTCGCCGGCCCTACCCTCCAATAGAGGCTGGTTGGGCGACACTTCGCGCGTCCAGCCCGGCTGCAGCTCGCGTAACGTTTCGCCACTGCTTTTGGGGAAACCCCACCACTCATCGAAGCCTTGGTCGTTCGGCAGTCGCCCATCTTCCTCGCCGAGGTGCCACTTGCCGTACATGGCGGTGCGATAACCTGCCAGTTTTAATAGCTCCGGCAGGGTGACCTCCCACGGGCTCAGTCCCGTCTGGTTGCCAGGTGTAGCGACCGGACCGTCGAGACCACTGCGGATGGGCATGCGTCCGGTCATTAGCGCCGAGCGCGAGGGGGTGCATTCAGGTTCTACATTGAAATTAGTCAGCCGCAAGCCTTCCACGGCAAGCTGATCGATCTTGGGCGTCGGAGCGCCCCGTAGTTCACCGCCACCGTAGGCCCCGATATCGCCGTAACCCAAGTTGTCCACCAATATGAATACGATATTCGGTTTCGGCGCGTCCTCTGCCAAGCTCTGCGGCGCAGGTCCTAAGAGCACCGCTATTAGGTAAAGGATTAGGCAGAAAAATCTTACAGTAGATATCATGAGATGCTTGTACCTGCTATTTATCTAGCCGTGCGAGTAGTAGCGCTGTAGATACCCGCATTAAGTTGGGAAACAAGCGCTTGATGAGATAGGCGTATTTGCCTCTAAAACCGTGAATGATAAGGGACTTGCCCTTTTCCACGCCGGCAAGGGTAGATTCGGCAACAACCTCCGCCGTCGTAGTACCAAGCAAGTCTTTCAAAAAACGCGTTTGCACCGGAACAGTTGCGGCTTCCGCGGCGATCATGGGCGTTGCCGCTTCAGATGGGCAGACGAGACTTACCTTTATTCCAGCTGGGCGCAACTCGCTGTCTAGCACTTCGGCCAGCCCAACTAGCGCAGCCTTGGACGCCGAATATGCACTATAGCCCCAAGTGGGTATTAAACCGCCGAGCGAACCAATCATTACGATATTGCCGCCCTGCTTTTTCAACTCCGGCACCAGCGCATGAACAAAAGCCACCGTGCCCAGCACATTGGTATTGATGTTCTGCTGAAAATCTTCCAGCGTGTGCTCCTCAAAGGGTTTGGCCACCGCCACTCCGGCTGAAGTGATAACAATATCCGGCGGGCCAAACTCGGAGTGTACCTGTGCCAGTTGACCGGGTAATTTATCCAGTTGCTGCACGTCCAGTTCGTAGCCCTGAATGTTCTGGCTGCCGCTTTGCCTATGGCTGGCTACTTTTTCGCACGCTTGCTCTCGCCGCGTCTTATCGCGCGCAAAAATCGCGACGTGAGCACCTCGGCTGGCACCAGCGCACGCAAGTGCAAGTCCAATACCGCTGGAGCCGCCGGTGATGTAAACCCGTTTGTCCTGGTAAAAATTAGACATTCGCCGGATTGCTTTCAACTAGTGGATGACTATCAAGGACGGTACCATATCGGCGAAGTGTAGCCGCGCTCCTGCGTCGTCATGGGGATCCCGTCTAGAAGACTGACTCCAAATCGCGCTGCGTCGAAGGCGGTCCAGCGCGGGGTCGGTATCTCTATTACCCGCGCGTAGTAAAACGCTTCCTGCTCGGCGTCGAAATCGGGGTCTTGCCAGACGCTAACAAGATCGGGTGCTCCAATAGTGTTGGTCCAGGTTGCGCTTTTTACATCCACCGTATTGCCAACGGCAGCTAATTTGCCGGCGCTGTTGAGTTTTCGCTCACCGCCCCAGGCAACGTTGTAGATTTTCTCATGCAACTCGCCGTCGGTGCTGCGCCAGCCTTTGATTATTTGAATGCGGTCCAGGTTGGCGCCGATGGGATCGCGCAACGCGGCTAGCAGGAACGTCGGCGCTTTGCCTTGGGGACTCTCATTCAATATGGCGCCCATGGGTACGCCCTTGCGGTAACCTATATCCGCCAGCACGCCAGTTTGGGCATCCTCAATGGTAAAGTCCCAACCGCCAAACAGGCGAATTACCAAGCGGCTGCCGGTTGTGCCGTAGGTTTCCCTGCGCTTCATTGCATCCCACAGGGACTCGCGCGTATTCTCCCGCGCCCAAACCGCCGCATACCCCGATGCCACATACTGCCAACTATAGACCGTACCCTGATCAGTTTTTTTCGATACATGAGCGTAACGCTTGGCAGAGGGTTCCACGATAGGATTTTTGCCGAAGAAGTTGTTTTCCTCCACCGCGGACAGAGACGTGTGCGTGTCACTACTGCCGATGAAGCCGAATTCGAACGGGTTGACGCCCTGCTCAGCGCGATAACCCAGCCCTCGCTTGAGTGCTTCTCGTGCGTATTCAAAACGCAACATCGCATCAGTTTTGGCTGCGGACAGGTCCAGATTGCCTTCGTCCCAGGTCTCGTAATCGGCAAATTCATCATCGGGCGATAACAGCGGGTGCGCCTCGCCGTCGCCCTTGATCTGGGTAATCTCGTACAACGGTTCCCAACGCTGGCGCCGCTGTAGATAGTCTTTTGTGTAGCCATCATTACTAAGGGTAACGTTGGCGAACATCAAGCCGTTGCTCAGGTTGCCGTTGTGCGGAATCGCCAATACCGAACCTCCGGTCGTCTTTTCATACTGCGCGAGAAATTTCCACAGATTTTCCGGGTCGGCGCTATCGGCCATGGTGTAGGGCAACAC
>JBPCXM010000741.1:0-12387 GCA_051008535.1 Pseudomonadales bacterium
TTTCTCGATTGGCTACGCGAACGCTTTCAACTCGTGATTCTGTCGGATACGTTTTACGAGTTTTCTCAACCACTGATGCGCCAACTCGGCTGGCCTACATTGCTATGTCACCGGCTGGAAATAGCCGATGATGGCAGGGTTACTGATTACCACCTGCGGCAAAAAGACCCAAAACGCTGCGCGGTTAAGGCGTTCCATGATCTTAATTATCGCGTTATCGCGGCCGGGGATTCGTATAACGATACGACTATGCTGGCTGAAGCAGACGCCGGTATTCTGTTTAAGGCGCCGGCCAACGTGATCGAGGAATTTTCGCAGTTTCCAGCGGTTCGCGAATACGCTGAACTACAGCGGGAGTTTTGCAAGGCTAGTGTTCGCGATATAACCTAGAAACCGCAGTTGGCGGCGAAAAAGATGTGCATGCACATTAATGGTGTGTGCAAACATTCGTGATCCAACTGTGATTTCTAGGTTTTAGTTAGCTTGCCCGCAAAGTCTTCAGCAAACGCCCAATCTTGTCTTCAATTTCTTGGTACTCGGCTTCCACTGTCGAGTCGGCCACGATGCCGCCGCCGCCCCAACAGTACAATTGACCCGCGTTGCACAGTATGGTGCGAATCATAATGCTGCTGTCCATATTGCCGTTGTAACCTGCGTAAAACATCGAACCGCAGTAAACGCTGCGCCAATACGGTTCCAGCTCTTCGATGATTTCCATTGCACGTAATTTGGGCGCGCCAGTAATCGAGCCGCCGGGAAACGCCGAGCGTAGAGCATCCATAGCATGCAGTTCGGGTCGTAGCCGGCCTTGTACGGTGCTGACGAGATGGTGTACCGATGCGAAAGACTGCAATTCGAATAATTGCGGTACTGTGATACTGCCTGGCTCGCACGACTTGCCAATATCGTTGCGCAGCAAGTCGACAATCATCAGATTTTCAGCACGGTCTTTTTCACTATTGCAAAGCCACCGCGCGTTGGCGGCATCCGTTGCCGGGTCTGCCGCGCGAGGCGCTGTGCCTTTTATCGGTTGCGTTGCTACCCGCTTACCCTCCACATTGAGAAAGCGTTCTGGCGAAAAACTAACGATGCTGCAGTCCCCGCGGTCACCAACGTCGCCGCAACCAAAATAGGCGGAGAATGGCGCACTGGTCTGTTTGCGCAGCTTTAAGTACAACGCCGTGGGGTCGCCCTGGTAGCTCGCGGAATAGCGCTGCGAAAGATTGATTTGGTAACAGTCGCCAGCCTGAATATAATCCTGAACGCGGTCAAAAGCGTGCGAGTAGTCAGCAAAAGGCCAGGCTCCACGCAGTTTGGAGGTTAATGCAAAGTCGCCATGCTCAGTAATATTATCCAACGCCTCAAACCGATTTAGCGCAAGCTGTGCTCTGGCATCGAGATGCTGGCAAACGAAGTGACTTTTGCGCAATTTGTGGTCTTGCACTAGCGCCCAATCATAAATTCCAATAATGCAATCCGGTAGCGAGTAGTCGTTGAGCGCAGTAGTGGGCAGGCTTTCATAGCAACGCCCTAGGTCGTAGCTTAAATAGCCAATGGCGCCACCACTAAATGGCAACCCGGGGTGTGATTCGTAGCCGGTTTGCGACAGCAAACGGGTTAGTACGCCCAACGGTTCTTCGGCAAAAGTCTCGCTGCTTATAGCGCTATCGAGTCGTGTTAAACCGGCATTTGCGCTGAGCCACTGGCTGGGATCCGCGCTGAGAATATCGTAGCGTCCGCGCGCACTGCCGTTGCTGTCAAGCCACACCGGCAACGGTAAATCACACAGCTTGCTAAAATAGCCGGTGCTATCTTCCGTATAGCGTAGCTCCTTAACATATAACCTATTTTTCATGTCAAAAAACTTTCGCTGAGAGGCGCGCATTGTAAGGCTCGTGGCGACCGTTCGCCAGTAGGATGCCAATGGTCTAATTGACAGGGCTACATATTACAACTATCTTATCGCGCACTTTTGGCGGTGCCAATTTGACAGGCGCTGCCCCACACGTGAATAGCAAACAAGGCTGAATTCATGGCGAAAACCGAACTCACCCACCCGTCTCTAGAAAACCCCTTCCACACCAATAAAGAAATTGAATTTAACGTACCCGGGCAAATCAATGCCGAGCCGGGCGCCTACGAAAAAGCGTTGAAACAGGGGTTCGATTTGCAGCAACGGCCGCGCCAGGCCGCCGGCGTTGTGAATACCCAAAAGCAACATTTGAAACAACGCATGACGATTTGGGAGCGCATCGCGGTTCTTACCGATGAAAAACCTACCATCTTGTTTCAGAACTGGGGCGAAAACCTGGATGGTGCTTCGTTGGTCACGGCGATTATCAATATTGACGGTCGCGACATAGCACTTTACGGCCATGATTTTACGGTGCGCGCCGGATCTATGGACGCAACTAACGGAAAGAAGCTGGCGCGTCTGTTTGAGCTGGCGGGTAAGCGTAAAATTCCCTTAATCGGCATCAATGACAGCGCTGGTGCGTTTGTGCCGGCGGGTGTCGGCGGGCTTGACGGCTACGCCGAGGCCTTTACCGCGCTACGCAAAATCAGCGGTATGGTGCCGAGTATTATGTGCATGCTGGGTTTTAATGCCGGCGGTGGTTCGTATCTGCCACGGCAGGGCAGTTTTCTGATTCAACCGAACAACACGTTTTTTGGCCTGACCGGGCCGGGTGTTGTTAGATCGGTGTTGGGAGAAGATGTCACACCGGACGAACTCGGTGGTCCGGGTGTGCACAGCCAGAGTGGGGTAACCGATTTCGTCGTGCAAGATGAGGTTAGCGCGCTGAAACTGGTTGTGTCACTGCTGCGCTATTTGCCTGACAACAACTCAGAGTTTGCACCATTTCAACCCACGTCGGATCCAATCGACCGCAAGACCTGGGATGTCGACTTACTGCTAAAGAAAGCCTTTAATTCTCCCACCGGATTTAATACGCCGCTAGACGTCAGCATCATCATCCAGCAAATTTGCGATCATGGTGATTATTTTGAAGTTCAGCCCGAGCGCGCTCGTAATACTGTGACTGCATTCGGTCGCATGGGCGGCCACGTCATCGGTTTTGTGGCGAATAACAGCGCTGTTGCGTCGGGGCAAATCGATATCGATGCAGCATACAAAAACGCGCGCTTTATACGATTTTGTAATATTTACAATATCCCCGTGACTTTTATGGAAGATACAACCGGTTTTTTGCCGGGCAAAGAACAAGAAGCCGGTGGAATTGTACAGGCCGGCCGCGCCATGCTGGACGCGATCATCGATTTGCGCACACCGCGATTTCTGGTAATTCTGCGTAATGCTTTTGGTGGCGCTTATGCCTCCTACAATAACTATCCCACTGGCGCGGATTTCGTGATTGCCTTACCAACTACGCGCGCCGCGGTCATGGGGCCGGCCGGTGTGGAGTTCGTGTATAAAAAAGAACTGCGCAAGTTGCGCAGCGAAGCGCAGCGTAAAATCGTTGCTGAGACGCAGATGTTAATTAAAAATGGCGGCAGCGAAAATACTGCTCAAAAAGAAGCGCAGCAAAGCGTAGACGCATGGATAAAAGAACAACAAGCTATGCTTTCCGCGCGCTATGAGCAGGAATTAATGAACCCCAATGAGGCATTGAGCCTGGGCTCCATTTCGCAAATCGTTATGCCGTCGGACTTGCGCAGCGTGCTGGCGGAAAACATGAATTTTCATTTGCAGCATTACACGCCAGGCCCCATGCAATCGGTACAGCGGGAATTTCATTAATAATAGTGGCAGTTTTCGAGGTTTAACGCGTGCAAACAACACAAAACTATTACACTGATAACCCGCTAATTCATCGCGACCGTCTCTTGGATAACGCCGGTGAGTGGGCTAGAAGTTTTTCCTGCACCGACATGCGCCCGCTGATTATTTGTCGCGGCCCGATTAGAAAGGAAGCGATGGATGTGTTCGCCGAAATGGGGATTGAACATTACGGTATCCTGCTCTCCGAAAAAGATTCCATCGTCTACAAGCATGCACTGGCGCCCGAGCTTCGTTCCTTGACCGACCAATCGCGTGTACACCGCGTGCCCGATTACAGCGGTGCTAGCAAGGAAGAACGCATACAGCGCATTCAACAGATTATCGCTATTGCGCGCGATAACAACTATGACTCTATTTTCGCCGGCTACGGCTTTATGGCGGAAGACGAGGACATGGTCAGCGCATTGGAGAAGGCCGGGCTTACTTTCATAGGGCCGTGTTCTAAAACTGTACACGACGCTGGCTTGAAAGATGAAGCCAAACGCACGGCACTGCAGGTAGGTGTTAGCGTGACGCCGGGTGTTGATAACGTGACCGCCTTGACATTGATAAAAAAACACAAAGACCTAAAAGGCCTGCAGGCGCTGATCAAAAAGCACAAGTTAAAGGTTGACCCTAAACTGCTAGCTGACAAGAAACTGCCGTTGGAAGACAAAGCCGATGCCATTTTACAGGCGTCTTATGCCAAAGGCATTGATTTGTATACGGTAGAGGAAATGAACGTACAGGTTCTCGCCTGCGTAGTCGGGATGTATGAGAAGTATCCCAACAATCGTATTCGTCTGAAGGCAATTAGCGGCGGCGGCGGCAAGGGCCAGCGCATACTACCCGCACCAGCGCATTACAAGGGGAAGTCGCAGGCAGAGCGCGTAAAGCAGGCGGCTGCCAAAGCACCGGAGTTAGTGCGTGAAATTCTCAATGAAGTTAAAACCACCGGCGTAGGTGATAACAAGAATGTATTGATCGAACTTAATATTGAGACTACACGGCACCAGGAGATTCAGGTGATCGGCAACGGCGAGTGGAGTTTATCTTTAGGTGCCCGCGATTGTTCGCTGCAAATGCACGAGCAAAAACTGTTGGAGGTATCGGTCACTCGCAGCACGCTCAACGAAGCGCTGGACGCGGCGCAAGCCAACAATGCACACCGTGATGAAATTAAAACCCTACGGCAAGACATTGTCACGCTGGCAGCGATGGAGGAAGAGGCCGAACGCTTTGGCGTGGCCGTAGGCTTGGACTCAGTATCCACCTTTGAGTGTATTGTCGATGGTGACAAGCACTTTTTTATGGAGATGAACACACGCATTCAGGTCGAACACCGCGTCACTGAATTATGCTACGCGCTTAAGTTTACCAACCCGGCCCACGATACCGAGTATTTTGTAGTCGAGTCGCTGGTAGAGGCGATGGTGTTATTGGCCCGGCATAAGCAGCGTTTGCCGAAGCCCTCGCGTATCCGGCGCAAGAACGCCTCGGTGGAGGCTCGTCTGAATGCGACCAACCAGGCACTGGCGCCACATGCCGGCGGTGTGATTCATTCGTGGACGAATCCGTCGGAACACGAGGTTCGCGATGACCAGGGCATTTGCGTGCACAACCCTGACACCGACGTTTTTATGAAATACACGTTGGCCGGCGCCTACGACAGTAATATTGCCTTAATCCTAACCCACGGTCACGATCGCCTCGACAGCTATCAACGGCTGGCCAACATTTTGTGCGGCACAAAAATGCGCGGTCAGGATCTGGCGACTAATCTGGAATTTCACTACGGCTTGGTGAACTGGTTTATCGGCAATAATATCAACGCGCGCCCAACCACGCGGTTTATCCTGCCGTATCTTACCGCGGTAGGATTGCTGAAATCCGAGGCTAATCAAATAGACCTGTATTACGCGTTGCAACAAATCAAAAGTGGCTATACAAAAAGCGCTGGCGATAAATCTTTACAGGCCGAGTTGGCCGCTGTAGTTGATCGTAAGCAAACACTGCTGGTTCGCCCCATTGCATTGCTGTTGCAAGAACCGCACATTCTGTCTGGTTGGTTGTCGGCCAACAAGCAACGCTTCAAGGCAAGTGCGAAAAAAATTGAGTGGGTGGATAATCCCATCGAGGTATTGGCAGGCCTTTACCATTTCCTCAATATGGAGCACAAAGCCGGGCGTGCAGCGGCCAATATGATCTGGGATCACGATCAGCGATTGCTGAGCGACGCGATCGATTTTTATACTGAATTAAAGCGCAGGTTGAAGACGGAAGATTACCTTGCGCTGCAAAAGCTGCTGACCGCCAACACGCCCCCTAAGGGACTCAGCAGATCGCTTTGGAAAAAAACACAAAGTGCGCATTTGGGTTTTCAGGGCGGCATGGAGTTGCTTAGCGTACTACCTCATTTGGCACAAACAACTGGCTTTTATGACCTCAGGGTAAACAACGATCTATCGATAAATATACCGGAAAAACTGTTAAAACCAGAACTGCAGGAAGATATGCGCAAGGTGCTGGTGCCGCCACCTGTGGCGAAATCAGACGAGATTCTGGCACACAGCGGTGGTATGTATTACCCGCGTGAGGCACCTGGGATGGAAAACTTTGTCAACGTTGGTGACCATTTCGAAGAGGGCGACCCGCTTTATATCGTTGAAGTCATGAAAATGTTCAACAAAGTGTATGCGCCGTTTGCTGGTACAATAGACCAAGTGCTAGTAGAGGGTGAGGGGCTTATTATCAGTAAGGGGCAACCGTTGTTCAAGGTCACGCCTGACGAGCAGATTGTTGAGGTCACACCAGAACAAGTGCAACAACGAAATCGAAAGCAGACAGAAAAGTTTTTAACTCGCGTTTTATAGGAGCGCAAACAGCATGATTACAGCGCTTGACCACATTGCTATCGCTGTGCCAGATTTTGAGAAAGCGATCGCACGTTTCCTCGAAGACTTTGGCCTGGATTATAAGGGCCAGGAAGACGTGGAAGACGCGAAAACCAAAACGGCATTCTTCGCTTTGCCGGAAACCAGCATCGAATTAGTACACCCGCTGCGCGGCGAAGGACCGATACAAACATTTATCGACAAGCGCCGTGGAGGCTTGCACCATATTTGTTTCAGAAGCGACGATATCCACGCCGACGTAGAACGCTTGCGTGGCAAAGGTTACCAGTTTTTAAGCGACGCGCCGTCGCCCGGCGCGCATAACTCACTGGTTATCTTTATCCATCCGAAGAGTTGCGATGGGGTGTTGATCGAACTTAACCAACCGGCCAGCGATCACTAAACGTCCAGGAATACCCACAATGGCTAAAGATCCTTATCAACCCGCTAGCGCCAGTGTTACCGAGTGGCGCGAACTCGCCATTAAACAGATGCGAGGTAAAACACCGGAAGATCTCACCTGGAATACAGCCGAAGGGATAGACGTAAAACCCCTCTACACCAAACAAGATCTTGAAAGTCTGCCGTACGCGAATACCATGCCTGGTACTGAGCCCTTTGTTCGTGGCCCGCAGGCGACCATGTATGCTGGACGGCCTTGGACCATCCGCCAATACGCGGGCTTTTCGACCGCAGAGGAATCCAATGCATTCTACCGCAAAGCGTTAGCTGCAGGGGGGCAAGGCGTGTCTGTCGCATTCGATCTTGCCACACACCGCGGTTATGATTCCGACCATCCTAGGGTCGGTGGCGATGTCGGTAAGGCTGGTGTGGCGGTCGATTCTATCGAAGATATAAAAATTTTATTTGACGGCATTCCGCTGGATAAGGTCTCTGTATCGATGACAATGAACGGTGCAGTGCTACCGGTGTTGGCAGGCTATATCGTCGCCGCCGAAGAGCAGGGTGTGGCACACGAGCAACTCTCAGGCACCATTCAAAACGATATTTTAAAAGAATTTATGGTGCGCAATACCTATATTTATCCACCAGCACCATCGATGAAAATTATTGGCGACATTATTGCTTATTGCACAGCCAACATGCCAAAATTCAACAGTATTTCAATCTCCGGGTACCACATTCAAGAGGCCGGCGCCGATGCCGCGTTGGAACTTGCCTACACACTGGCCGACGGCAAAGAGTATATCCGCACCGCGTTGGCTGCCGGACTGGATATAGATCAGTTTGCGCCACGCCTGTCGTTTTTCTGGGGCATAGGCATGAACTTCTACATGGAGATCGCCAAGCTGCGGGCGGCGCGTTTGTTATGGGCGCGCATCGTCGACGAATTCAAACCGCAGAATCAGAAATCTAAAATGCTGCGTACCCATTCACAGACCTCGGGTTGGTCGCTGACCGAACAAGATCCTTACAACAATGTAGTTCGCACTACAATTGAAGCATTAGCTGCTGTGTTTGGCGGCACCCAGTCACTGCACACCAATGCATTGGATGAAGCTATTGCCTTGCCCTCCGAATTCTCATCACGCATTGCGCGCAACACGCAATTGGTAATTCAGGAAGAAACTGGCATCACTAAAGTTGTCGACCCGTGGGGTGGCTCTTATATGATGGAGTCATTGACTCAGGATATCGCTGACAAAGCCTGGGAATTGATCGAAGAAGTCGAACAACAGGGCGGCATGGCGAAAGCGATCGAGACCGGCATGCCAAAACTTCGCATCGAAGAGTCGGCGGCGCGTAAACAAGCGCGTATCGACCGTGGTGAAGACGTGATTGTCGGCGTCAACAAATACGTGCTTGACGAAGAGACCGAAGTCGATATTCTCGAAATCGACGACGATGCGGTACGGGAGGCACAACTCAAACGTTTGCACTCATTGAAGGAGTCGCGCGATAACGCCGCAGTAAAACAAACGTTGGAAGCCATTTACCAATGTGCAGAGGGTGGGGCAGGCAACTTGCTCGATTTGGCAGTGAAGGCCGTGCGCGCTCGTGCTACAGTGGGTGAAATATCTTCCGCCATGGAGCGCAGCTTTGGCCGCTTCAATGCCCAGGCTCAGACAGTATCAGGCGTGTACGGCAGCGCTTACAAAGAGGACAAAGACTGGATGGCAATCAGCGACGACATCGACGCCTTCGTCGATAAACACGGCAGGCGGCCGCGCATGCTGGTCTGCAAAATGGGACAGGACGGACACGACCGCGGCGCCAAAGTCATCGCCACGGCTTTTGCCGATGTTGGCTTTGATATCGATTTATCGCCAATGTTTTCCACACCTGAGGAAGTCGCCAGACAGGCCATTGAAAATGATGTGCACGTCGTCGGTGTATCGTCGCAAGCTGCTGGACATAAAACGCTGGTGCCGGCGCTAATCGAAGAGTTAAAAAAACAGGGCGCCGGCGAAATTATCGTGATCGCTGGTGGCGTGATCCCAAAACAAGACTATGAATTTCTGCAAAATGCCGGTGTGAAGGGTATTTTTGGACCGGGAACAAAGATACCAGTTGCGGCCCGCGACGTGCTGTCTGCCATCAATGAGGGCAATAGCGCCGCTTGATGCTATGGCTACCATTAACCTCGACCTGCTTCGCCATGGAGATCGGCGCACTCTTGCCAAGACAATCACGCTCATCGAGAGCAAACGTGATGAACACCGCTTGCAGGCGCAGAAAATATTAGAAGCCATCCTGCCGAGAACCGGCAACAGCATTCGCATTGGCATCAGCGGTAGCCCTGGCGTTGGCAAATCGACATTCATTGAAGCCTTCGGCCTCCACTTAATCAGTCAGGGAAAAAAAGTTGCCGTGTTGGCGGTAGACCCCAGCTCACCTTTGGCTGGTGGTAGTATACTGGGCGACAAGACCCGCATGGAAATGCTCGCGCGTGAGGAGGATGCATTCATTCGACCCTCTCCGTCGGAGGGGGCTTTAGGAGGCGTCGCAAACAAAACGCGCGAGACTATGCTGCTCTGCGAGGCGGCAGGTTTCGACGTTATTCTGGTAGAGACTGTCGGAGTCGGGCAATCAGAATACGAAGTCGCTAGTATGGTGGATTTCTTTTTGGTGCTGATGCTGCCTAATGCCGGCGATGAGCTGCAAGGAATTAAGAAGGGTATTATGGAATTGGCCGACGCCCTGGTGATCAACAAGGCTGATGGTGATAGCCTAATCATCGCTAATCGTACAAAAACTCATTATCAAAGTGCGATGCAGCTGTTAAGCCATGCATCGTTCTGGACGCCTCTAGTACTGACGTGTTCAGCATTGGAGAATAGAGACATCGACAGCATTTGGGACATGATCATTGACTACCGCGTCAATGCCGAAAAGAGCCAATGGTTCCACGAAAAACGCGCGACTCAAAACCGTCAGTGGCTGCAAAAACTGCTACACGATATGCTGGAACTGCATTTAGGCCAAAACCCGAAAATAAAGTCGCTTCGACCCAAGCTTGAACAACAAGTGATTAGCGGCGAAACCACACCGTTTTCGGCAGCTCAGCAGTTGATCAAATTATTGTAGGGTTACGCACTCACCTCATAATGCCAGCGCGCGCAGTTCCGCATTTTCCTGGCCGCGTTCCCACAGATAGTCGAAGTGGCGAGCTCGATCCTTTGCTTCCACTGCGGCGTGGAAGTTAACGAACGCTTTGTCTTCTTCGCTCTCAATGCCAGCTGCGACTGCGCTGAAGTCGGCGACAATAAAGTTCTCCCGGTAACGGTCGGGCAGACTTGAACATTCACGAATTTTTATGGCTGATGGCAATTGCCGCATCAAGGCTACCAGACAGTGTCCAGACTTCACCAGCCCACTCGCATCGGCCACTAACAAACGGGCTTCGGCATTGCGATTGCCGCGCACCATCGCCGACAGAGCGTGCTGCACTGCTGGCTTGTCGTAGACGCTTGGTTCGAGGTTGTTACTCCAAATGCGTACACAGCGCCGGCTTTGCTCGATTAGCTGCAATACGCTGGCGTGGTATTCATCAGGGTAGCTTATTTCCAGGCGTTTTTGGCGGTCCATAAACATTCTCTTTTAGGCGTCGACCAGTGCAAAACCACCGTTAGCCAATAGTTTGCTGAGCAGCTGACGATTGTTGGTGTTCTTGCAGCTGGGGGCTAAATCCTCGAGCATGATCAGCGGGTCTTCAACAATACGTTGTGCAAGTTTTACACTTGCTTCCACGAGGGGAATAGCGTCTCCATTAACGAACAAAACCCAGCCAGATCGTAGTTTGCTAAGCGCAACGCGAGTGGGCAATAAGCGTTGTAGATGCGTGTGCTCACGCATACTCGCTTGAAGATCTTGCTCGGAAAATACTTCGGCTTCCTGCGCAAGCTCTGGATATTTGGGCTCGGTTACCCACGTGCCAAACCATTGGGTCAATGCGTCGCGGTCGTTCGCGTAATGTTGCAGAATGTGCTGCAGGCTATCAACAATGTCCGAATCGATCAAGCTCCCTCTATTAGCAGGTTCCAGCAACGGATCAGTGTAGCGTAACTGATCGTTCAGCATAGCGGCAACGCTATGGCTCCATTCGCTCAGCACTTCAGCATGACTTGGCGCCCTGAAGCCAATCGAATACGTTAGACTTTCGGATTGCGCAATACCCCAGTGGGCAACACTAGGTGGTAGGTAAAGCACATCACCACTACAAAGCGTGTATTCTTCAAGCGGGGTAAACGGTTCAATGCTTTTCAAGCCAAAGTTGTTTATTTGGGGAGTTTTATCATTGCAAGCTGGGCCAATACGCCACAACCGGGAACCCTTGCCCTGCAATAGGAAAACATCGTACTGATCAAAATGCGGGCCGACCCCGCCACCCGGCATGGCATAGCTGACCATAACATCGTCCAATCGCCACTGCGGCAAGAAGCTGCACTGGTGACGCAGTTCGGCGACTTCTTCCACCCATTGATCTACCGCTTGCACCAATAACGTCCAATTATTGTCGTCAAGCGCCTGTAGTTCGTCGACCGTAAAAGGACCGTGGCGCAGCTGCGATGTGTTGGCTTGAGCATCCATGCTGATCAGGCGAGATTCTACGTCCTCTTCCATGGCGAGACCCGCCAGCTCGTCGCCAGTAATCGGGTCGAAGAAAGCGGGCAGGGCATTGCGAATCAGTAGCGGCTTTTGCTGCCAATAATCAGCAAGAAACTCGCCTTCTGTAATGTCTCTCAGCAGCACTACACTACTAAACTTTCTGCGCTTGCTGCGCGGCATTGCCGATATAATTCTCCGGCGTTAGTGCTCGCATCTGCTGTTTCGCTTCCTCGCTGATGCCAAGGGTTTCTATAAAGCGCTGCAGTTCTTCCTTGCCTATGGTTTGTCCACGGGTTAGCGCCTTAAGTTTTTCGTAGGGCTGCTCAACACCGTAGCGGCGCATAATCGATTGCAAAGGCTCGGCCAACACTTCCCAGCTATTGCTCAAATCGGCGGCGATCGCGTTTTCATTGAGTTCGAGTTTGCCCACGCCTTTTAGCGTTGATTGCCACGCTACTAACGAATGTGCTATGCCGACGCCCAAGTTACGTAACACGGTGGAGTCACTGAGGTCACGCTGCCAGCGCGAGATGGGTAACTTCTCGCCCAAATGTTGCAGAATAGCATTCGCCAAACCCAGGTTACCCTCGGAGTTTTCAAAGTCGATGGGATTCACTTTATGCGGCATGGTAGACGAACCAA
>JBPCXM010000742.1:0-4077 GCA_051008535.1 Pseudomonadales bacterium
TCACACACCTTGCGGTCAACAACTACACTACGGTAAAGAAGCTGGAGCTTGACTGCAAGCCCGGTATGACAGTTATTACCGGCGAAACTGGTGCAGGCAAGTCGGTGATGCTCGACGCGTTAAGTCTGGTCATTGGTGGTCGTGCCGATTCCAAAACAGTACGCCACAGCGCCGAGCGCGCCGACATTCACGCGATTTTTGACGTGAGCCAACTCAACGATGTAAAAGAATGGCTGACTACACGCGATTTACAGCAAGGCGACGACTGTTTGCTGCGCCGCGTGATCACTAGGGAAGGTCGCAGCCGCGCCTATATCAATGGCCAGCCAGTGCCGGTGCAAGACTTGAAACAGCTAGGACATAGCCTGATAGAGTTGCATGGCCAGCACGAACATCAGTCGCTATTAAAGAAGGAAACACACCGGCAACTCCTAGACGCTTTTGCCGGTGAGGGCAAACTCAGCCAGTCGGTCACCGAGGTTTACCAACAGTGGCGACAAGCGCAGCGACACTGGAACAAATTGCAATCCGCAGCCGACGAAAACAGCGCGCAAGCGCAGCTATTGCAATATCAGGTTGCCGAATTCGACGAATTGGGGATTGGCGACGACGAATTCGCCGAACTCGAACAAGAACAAAAGCAACTCAGCAGCGGCGAAGACCTGCTGGCCGCCTGCCAACAATCGTTGGCGTTGTGCGAAACCGATGAAAGCCTAAATTTACTAACCGCTTGCAGCCAGTTGCAACAACTAATGGCACCTTTTGCGGCGCACGACCCTGCGTTGCATGAAGTTTCCGACCTGATGAGCAATGCTAGCATTCAAATACAAGAGGCAGCCTACGCTTTGCAGACGCGTATTGATGATGTTGACCTAAGCCCTGAACATTTGCAGGCCGTAGAAGCTCGCCTTAGCCAGCTCTACGCGATAGCACGCAAGCATCATGTCGCACCGGCGGAATTAGTTGAGACCAGCCGTAAGCTGCATGCAGAGTACGAACAGTTGAAGTCCAGTGATACGCAGCTTGAAGATCTGCAGGCTGAGATCGACTTGCACGCACACCGCTATCAAAAGTTGGCACAGGAGCTCAGCCAAAAGCGCATGACAGCAGCTTCAGCACTTACTGGCAAGATCAATCAACAGCTTAAAAAGCTCGCGATGACGGGCTGCCAATTTGACATACAGCTTACGCCGCTGGCCGACTCAAACTTTTCCGCTCACGGGCTGGAAAGCGTAGAGTTTTTGATCAGCACCATTCCGGGCCAGGCACCACAAGCCCTGAATCGTGTCGCTTCCGGCGGCGAATTGTCGCGCATCAGTCTTGCTATTCAGGTGGTCACGGCCAGCAAAAAGACCATTCCCACGTTGGTATTTGATGAAGTAGACGTTGGTATTAGTGGCGGGGTAGCCGAGGTAGTCGGCACCTTGCTGCGACAATTAGGCAAGCATAGCCAAGTGTTGTGCGTGACACATTTGGCTCAGGTAGCCGCCAAAGGGCACAACCATCTCGGGGTGCGTAAGTTTACCCGGCGCAAGCAGGTCGCCACCGAGTTAAGCATTTTGCAAGACGATGCAAAAGTTGAAGAAATCGCACGTATGCTCGGTGGTATAGCCATCACCGAGCAATCGCGTGCACATGCCACCGAGATGTTAATGGCGCGACATTAGCGTAGTGTTTCGAATAAGCTGCACTAGCTTTTCTTTGGTTTCACGTACAAAACGAGGCTATGATCGACCAGCTCATAGCCTTTTTCGGCGACAATCTCGCGCTGCAAGCGCTCGATGCTCTCATTAAAGAATTCCATCACTGCGCCGGTTTCGGTACACACCATATGATCATGGTGCTCTCCGGTCGCTAACTCGAACACCGAGTGGCCGCCTTCAAAGTGATGACGCACGACCAAACCCGCTGCCTCAAACTGTGTTAACACGCGATACACTGTCGCCAGACCAACGTCTTCGTCGTCTTCCAGCAGGGTTTTATAAACGTCCTCAGCGCTGAGATGGGCGCGCTGACTGTGCGCCGCATCTTCAAGAATCTGCAGAATTTTGACGCGTGGCAAGGTGACTTTAAGGCCCGCCTCGCGTAGCTCCTGGTTTTGCTGGGGCATGTTACTTAGTGCATCGCGGATCGTGTTGGATTGAGCTATTATCCCATCTTTGGTTTGTCCAGTGGAAGCAGAGTTTAGATGCGAATCAGTTTAGTAGCGATAATTATATGCCTTGGCTTGAGCATTGGGGGGTGTTCATCACTTATTTTCCCTGGGGTCTATCGCATCCAGGTACCGCAGGGCAATGTTATCACTGAAGAGATGGTAGCGAAGTTAAAACCTGGCATGACGCGCCGCCAGGTGCGTTTTGTAATGGGCACGCCCTTGATTGAAGACACTTTTAACAAGGATCGTTGGGACTATGTCTACACGGTGCGACGCGCCAGAAAAGTCACCAAGCAGGCGAAGATATCACTAGTCTTTGATGGGGACCGGCTAGTCAGTTACAGCGGCGACTATGTTGATGATATTAAAGAAAAACAGGCGCAAGCCAATACCGAAACTGAGCAGGAAGAAGAAGCCCAAAACTAGCTGCGGTGCTTTAACCAGCTAAGTATCGGTAACCCCACGTTTGGCTTTTTCAGCACGCGCTTTGCGCAACTCTTTTGGATCAATAAGCAAAGGGCGGTAAATTTCAATGCGATCACCGTCGCGCAACTCGTGGGTATCTGGTTTGGCGATTGCTTTGCCAAAGATACCCATTTTCACCCCATCGAGATCGATTTCCGGAAATATCTCCGTAATTCCCGAACGCTGAGCCGCCAGCATCGCGCTGCAGCCGGCTTCAACTTCCAGTTTTATGATTTTTTGTTGCTCTGGCTTGGCGTACGCCACTTCTACATTAATCGTCATATCTCTACACTGAATTGTTGGCTCGCTGACACACGGCTTCGACCAAATTATCACCCACAATCCTGAACAAGCGCCCCGCCGCCCTAGCCGCCACGCGATTCCTGACCGCGAACTGCAAGTCAAGACTCACCTTGCACGCCTTTTCGCTCAAGATCTGGAATTGCCAAAGACCGCTAAAACGTGAGAAAGGGCCTTCGACCAACTCCATCTGAATTTGCTCGGGACGCGCCAATACATTCCGCGTGGTGAAACTGTGTTTCACGCCCGCCTTGGACAAATCCAGTCTGGCTACCACAACTTGGGCGTCGCGTTGCAACACCTCCGCGCCAACACAGCCATCCATATATTCTGGATACGCTTCAATATCGTTCACCAGGTCAAACACTGTATCCGCTGCGTGCGGTAGCAAAGCGCTGTGTTTTATCGAGATCATGTCGACTTATTCACCACAATATCGTTCATTGTACCAGCACCCACAATTCCATAGGCTTTGGTCCAGTCGGTCGATATAATCTATTGATGAGTAAAAAAAAATCACCCTCCGGCAATACCATTGCCTTAAACAAAAAGTCCAAGCATGAATTTCATCTGGACGACCGCTTCGAAGCCGGCCTGCAGCTTCACGGCTGGGAAGTCAAGAGCTTGCGCGCCGGAAAAGTGCAGCTCGTCGACAGCTACGTCCTGCTCAAGAACGGCGAAGCCTGGCTGCTAGGCGCCCATATCGAACCGTTAACCAGCGCCAGCACACATGTCGATGTCGACCCAAAACGCACGCGCAAACTGCTGTTGAAACGCCGCGAACTTGGCCAACTATTCAATGCAACCCAACAAAAAGGTTACACTTGTGTTGCCACGGCGTTGTATTGGAAGCGCCACCTGGTTAAATGTGAAATCGCACTGGCAAAAGGCAAACAAGCGCATGACAAACGCGCCAGCGAGAAAGACCGTGACTGGAATCGCGAAAAGCAACGCTTGGTACGCGCCACAAACCGATAAAAATGAACGTTTAGGCGTGGTACGGTCTAATCAATCACGCTACACTTAAGCAACTATTGGGGGTGCTCCGGATTCGACGCCGGTATTCAACCTTTATGGTGCATGTCGAGATGACAGCGAATCTCGTTAATCGAAAGCTGTAACTGAATAGTCGCAAATGACAATTCATATGAGGGCGA
>JBPCXM010000743.1:0-2800 GCA_051008535.1 Pseudomonadales bacterium
GTTCTCCGCGGACAGTTCGGCCAACCTCATGGTGCTCAAGGAAATACCACTGGGTAACGGGAGGCTGACTCTACAAGCGGATTATCAGTATCAAAGCGCTCCCAAGGCCTACTACACGACGAGACAACTGGTGGACGAGCTGGAAGAGGTCAATATATTCAATGCCAGGGTGTCTTATGTGTTTGGTGATAGCGAACAGTACGAGGTTGCATTGTACGGCCAAAACCTGACTGAAGAGGAGTCTTGTAGTTACAAGTGGGATCTCACGGTAATGTCTGGCACTGCCTATTGCGTTGCGAATGAAGCGGAGGCTTTTTATGGAATTCAGAGCCGCTGGAGCTTTTGAGTAACTAGCCCCGACCTGCTGCGGTGCCATTTTCGCAAATTCTCGGCGGGGCTTCTTTCACTAGAAATCGACAAAGCGTAGTAGCATGAATAACTGGGAATGTATTGTCTGTGGTTCCTATTAGCTGGCCTTAAATCTGGCTGGTTAGCTCGATAGAAAGTGAATTAGCACTGCAAGAAGATGATTGAGAATAGGAAGGTAACGATTATGCACCCGCTGATGCAGCAGCTTTACGAGGACCATCATCACATGCAACGTTTGCTTTATTGCCTGCAAAAAGAAGTCAGTTATTTCGAGGCGGGAAAAGCGGCCGAAGCCGAGCTCTCACTGATCCTCGACGCCATGGATTACTTTCAACTTTATCCGGAAAAGTGGCACCACCCGGTGGAAGATGTGATTTTCGAAATATTGCTGACCAAAAATATTTCCGAATCCGCCATGATTCAGGAGATTGTCGACGAACACCTGCGACTGGAAAAAATGACCCAGCGCGAAAAAGCCCTGTTTAACGCCATCTCCCACGGCAGCCAGGTTCCCACTGCCGAGCTGATCGACGTACACCGCGAATTCGTCGCCGCCCAGGCAGGGCATATCGAGCGGGAAAATCACCAGATCTACCCGCTAATTAGAAAATACATGACCGACGCCGATTGGCAGGTCGTAGAGACACGCATGGCCACTCCCGCCGACCCCCTGTTTGGAGACAATATTCGGGAGGATTATCAGGCCCTGTATCAGCGTATAGTGGACTCGGAACACGAGACTTAGAACAACCGGGACGTTACAGCCAACACCCCTAACAGGCGCAAAAAGCCGTGTCTTTGGCACGGGATATGGCTCAGGCGGTTCCAAATGGCGTCGCCGGGTTGACTCATGAACTCCAGAGTGCTGGCGTAGGTGTGGCCCTTATTCCGAGCTTGGAATAAGAGACATAATATCGGGACATTTTGCTACTCACTAAACTGGTAACAGCCCATGTGGAGCGAGCCGTAAGTATACGACTGGTGCAGTATTTTGCTTATGCCGTCATCGCCGGCGCCCAGAGCAATAAATAACGGCCAAATGTGTTCTTCAGAAGGATGGGCGATAGTTGCGTAGGGCGCTAACTGGCGGTAATGCACCAGCACATCAATATCCCGCCGCTGCAATTTTTCTTCAAGCCAATTGGAAAACTGTTGGGCCCATCTTGGTGGGGCACTGCCTTCAGCGGCGAGTGCAGACAAGTTATGAGTCACCGAGCCCGAGCAGAGAACGGCAATGTTCTGTTTTCGCAATGCCGCCAGTGATTGCCCGAGCGCAACTAGCCGATTTAGCGAATTGACCTGGGGCATGCTGACGGCGACAACGGGCAACTCAGCACTAGGGTCCATCAATTTTAGCGGGATCCAGGCGCCATGATCGAGGCCGCGGCCTCTTCTTAATTTAGGTGTCCATCCATTTTCATGAAATGCCTGGTGTATTAACTCCAACAGCCAGGGTGGAGCATTTGTCCTGAGGCCGAGGCGTGATAATTCGGGGCCAAAACCCGAAAAATCATTTACTGAATGGAGCTGTGGTTCGGCGTTGATTTCCAGCTTATAGCTTTGCCAGTGTGCGGAGAAAATGACTATGCCCTGGACAGATTTCAGTTTCTTGCCCAATTGCACTAAGTGTTGCTTTGCCGGCACATCGCTGATTACCAGATCGGGGGCGCCATGGGAAACAAATAGCGCCGGCGCGGTGTCTGATTGCATCAGGCCGTCGTCCCTGTAGATTCAAGTGTATTTTGCCAGGGCATCAGCCGGGGTCCGACGGGAATGATCCCCGTAGGATTCAACGCTTTGACGCTGTAATAACCATGTATGATGTGCTCCACGTTGACGGTATCCGCGATACCGGGCAGGTGATAGATACGGCAGACAAATTTACTCAGGTTGCTGTAACTCGCAAGTGTACGCACATTGCATTTAAACAGCCCGTGGTAGGCTAAATCGAATCGGACCAGAGTAACAAACAATCGAATGTCGGTTTCGGTGAGCTGCTCACCGTGTAAATAGCTTTGCTTGCCAAGCCGTTGTTCCAACTGCTCCAGCGTAGCGAATACATCATCAACCGCCTGCTCATAAGCCTGTTGCGATTGGGCAAAACCGGCTCGGTAGACGCCGTTGTTCAGCTTATCGTAGATCTGCTGATTGAGTTGGTCTATCTCCTTGGCCTGTTCTTCGGGGTAAAGGTTAAGGGGATTTGCACCAAGATGATCAAATGCAGTGTTCAACATGCGCACAATATCAGCCGATTCGTTGTTTACCATCCTCTTCTGTTTTTTGTCCCAGAGGACCGGTACGGTAGCTCGACCGGTATAGCCGGGATCTGCAATGGTATAGATCTCGTGCAAATAATCCGCATCAAACAGGGTATCGCTAGTCGAGCCCGGGAATTGACCGAATTTCCAGCCCTGGTCGGTTAAGAATGGCT
>JBPCXM010000744.1:0-19057 GCA_051008535.1 Pseudomonadales bacterium
CGGTCTCGCCTGCTTGACCAATCGTGCAAGCAAATAGCAATGCAACAAACGGCAAAAATTTGTGATTGTACAAGCCTTGCATAACGCTGCTCCGAAAAATGTGCTTCCAACCTAATGCACATGGTGACAGAATTTCAGGCAATGCCCAATAATGAGAAAGATTATGAAGCAAGGTGCCAGCGAGGGACAAAATTTTTCTACAATGCTGCTAGCGTTGTTGTTGTGCGTCGGCCTCGATTCAGCCTGTGCCTCGCCATTGATTTTCAAAGATGCAACATTGATAGACGGGACCGGAACGAAGCCGCGAACTGCAACGGTCGTCATCGATAGTCAGCAAATCAAATCGATTGATCGAAAATTTATAGCCGATGACTTTGATGCTGATGCAACAATTATTGACGCGCGTGGAAAATACCTGCTACCCGGTTTTATCGACAGCAATGTGCACGCGTCAATCTATGGCAATTCAAAACGCCGCGAAACCGTCGTTAAGTATGCCGGACGCATCGAAGACTTGGTTCGAGAATTCGTCCAGCGCCAGCTCAAGCATGGCGTGACAACAATTCGTGACAGTTATGGTGCGCTCGAACCGTTAATGAAAGTGCGCGATGAAATTGCCCGTGGTGAAGTTATCGGTCCGCGCATGCTGGTCGCCGGCAATATTGTGGGCTGGGGTGGGCCGTTCTCGATGACATTTTCGTTAATGCAGGAATCCGAGTTAACACTGTTCCAACAGAAGTGGAACGATTACATTGCCCAGGGAGTTGGCGAAGAGTTGATGGATATGGAGCCAGCAGAATTACGCATTGCCATCGATCGTTACATCGATAAAGGACCGGACTTTATCAAGTTTGGCGGCACCAGTCACTTTGGGTTTCCATCGCTGATTGGCTTTTCTCCACGAACGCAGAAAGTCATTGTGGACGCCAGTCATGCGAGGGACTTGATTGCAGAAACTCATGCTACCAGTCCCGAAGGTTTGCGCATGGCGCTTAAAGCCGGCATTGACCTTGTCCAACATCCGGAGATACTGAGCCGCGACTACAGCGATGAGTTGCTGAATTTACTCATCAGTAAGAAGGCTATCTGTGGTATTCGTTCCAATACGTTAACGGGAGAGCCCTGGCAAGCACACCTGAAGAATCGAAGCGCCGCCAAAAAAGCAATTGCTAAACTACCTCCCGCCAAAACCTCCGCTGAGCGTCGTGCCCGCGACAAGCAATTGGAGACTGCCTATGCGATTGAACGCCGCAATGCCGAGCGTTTGATCAAAGCGGGTTGCACGGTGACTATTGCAACCGACAACTATCAAGGTCGAGCGCCCGAGTTCCGCAAAGAGGACAAACCGATTATCCAGGAGGCAGGTATCGGCAGCGTTCTCGCCATCGAGGGTTTGGTCGAATTAGGTATGAACGAAATGCAGGCCCTTGTTGCGGCAACGCGTAACGGAGCTATGGCTGCAGGCGCACTGGATAGTTACGGAACGATCGAAGTGGGTAAATCGGTGGACCTGGTATTACTCAACGCCAATCCCCTAAAAGATATAAGCAATATTCGAAAATTGCATGCAGTAGTGGCGCGCGGCAAAGTGATAGATACTACGAGCCTGCCTGAGCAGCGGATTTTCGATACATCGCCCGTGGATGCTCCTTAACGTAGTCGCTAAAGTCTCTGACGGGTGCAAGATCATTGTGCGTATCTCGCAAAGGGAAAAAGCCGCTACAGCAATCCGCAGCGGCGTTGAGATTGGTGATCTTTGGTTAAGTCTTTAGCCGCCGCTTAAAAATTGTAAGACCAGCGCGTGTACAGCACGCACAGCGCATCGGTGAAACCAGGGCTGTTGTCAAAGCGGTTGATGACATTCCCCGTGCCGACATTTCCTGTCGCGCCCAGGAGCTCGACATCATAAATTTAAAGTGTAATAGTTAGTTTTTCCACGAAGCGCTCGTCCAGAATTGGTGCACGAAATACCTCCGCGTAAGTGGCGCGGAAGCGGATGTCAGTCGTACCCCCCCCCTTCAGCACAATCTCTTCGAGCGTGGCCCCTTCACGAGTGTCGCCTCGACAATGGGCAAATCTGGAAGCAACGTTTGCGTGACCGACATCGCGTCAGCGCGAAAAATCCTGAGATCACCATTACGAAAAACTTGATGGGCTTTTGTAAGCTAACTGTAGTCTCGTTCGATTAGAGCGTAAGTGTAAGGTGCATCAAGTGATTCAAAATTCAACCCCCAAGTCTTTTGGAGACATTGAGATTTAGACTTAAGAGTGTTCGAGTACAATTTTTACATTTTCGAATTCTTCAACAAATCGTCCTTCTATAGTTAGCTAAAGTCGTATTGCTTACATTATTTTTTGTACGCCTTTATACTATGTTGATAGCACTGCAGTGCGGAGGTTTAAAACCTCTTATCCAATAGACTTTCCAAAAATTCCAGGAATGAAACCAATGAAATTATCCCGCCTCTTTGTAGTCGTTGCTCTCCACTGCCTTTTATCTGTCTCGGCAATAGCCACCCCTACTGCAGAACAAGCCAAGGAATTTCTAGCCGACGCCGAACAGCAGCTAGTCGAACTCGGCGAAGAAAATGCTAGGGCGGCGTGGATCGCCAGAAATTTCATCAACGTCGACAGCCAATACGTGTTGTCAAAAATTGAAGGTCGTGCCAGCTTGTTGCAAGTGCAGTTTGCCAAGCAGGCGGCGCAATACGATGTGGTAGAACTGCCCGCTGACGCGCGGCGTAAACTTAACTTGCTTAAGCAAGGCATTACCTTGCCGGTTCCAGACGACAAAAAGCTGGCGGATGAGCTTGCCACCATTACTTCGGCACTGCAGGCTGCCTACGGCACTGGAAAATATTGCCCCACCAAGAACAATTGTATGAGTCTGGTGAAAATGGAAGTGGCAATGGGTAAGGAACGAGAACCGGAAAAGCTGCTTGCTATGTGGCGCGGCTGGCGTGAGGTATCGCCGCCCATGAAGTCAAATTATCAGCGCGAAGTTGAAATTGCCAACGCTGGCGCCAAAGACTTGGGATACAACGATGTCGGTGCGATGTGGCGTTCGGGTTACGACGCAAGCCCCACCGAATTTGCCGCCAGCGCCGATGCGCAGTGGCAGCGGATAGAACCTCTCTATGAGGCTTTGCATTGTCATGTGCGCGCCAAGCTATCCGAGTTTTATGGGGCCGATACCGTACCACTAGATGAGAAAATACCGGCGCATTTACTGGGCAATATGTGGGCGCAGCAATGGAGCAATATTTTTGACCTGGTCGCGCCTGCCGCCGCCGACCCGGGTTACGATCTGGATGAATTGATCGAGAAAAAGGAATTGAGCGAACTTGATATGGTCAAAACTGCCGAACAGTTTTTTGTGTCGTTGGGTCTTGACCCGCTCCCGGAAACTTTCTGGGAGCGCTCCCTATTTACTAAACCACGCGACCGCGAGGTGGTATGTCACGCTAGCGCCTGGAACCTGGATAGCAAGGACGACCTGCGCATTAAAATGTGTATACAGAAAAATGCCGATGACTTTATTACCATCCACCACGAGCTGGGACACAATTACTACCAGCGCGCCTACAAGGATCAGCCACCATTATTTCGGGGCAGCGCCAACGACGGCTTTCATGAAGCCTTGGGTGACACCGTCGCCTTGTCGATTACACCCGATTATTTGGTCGAAATCGGCTTACTGGAAAAAGCGCCTAGCGTTGATAAAGACATCGGTCAGTTACTAAGCCAGGCGATGGACAAGGTTGCATTTATACCGTTCGGTCTGTTGGTCGATAAATGGCGCTGGCAGGTGTTTAGCGGCGAGTTAAGCCCCGATCAATACAATAGTGGTTGGTGGAAGCTGCGCGAGCAATACCAAGGTATTGAAGCACCGGTTAAACGCACGGAAGCCGATTTTGATCCGGGCGCGAAATACCATATACCGGGCAATACGCCTTATATGCGCTATTTCCTGGCACACTTGCAGCAGTTTCAATTTCATAAGTCGCTGTGTGAAACGGCGGGTTACAAAGGCCCGTTGCACCGCTGCACTATTTACAAGAATAAAGCCGCCGGCAAACGCTTGAACGCCATGATGGAAATGGGAAGAAGTCGTCCGTGGCCCGACGCGATGCAAGCCCTAACTGGGCAGCGCGAGCTGGACGCCAGCGCGCTGCTTGAATATTTTGCGCCGCTTCAAGAATGGCTGAATGAACAGAATGAAGGCAGGAAGTGCGGTTGGTAGCTAGCGCACATCCGGAAACGGTCTTTTTCTCCGATCTCTACGTCGCGCCAAAGCTTCCGATGCTCATGTACTGGCGTGTACACTGCGCTTCAGGTCTTTCACGCGCCTTAACCTCGAAGAAAAATCCTCGCTTCTGGATGCACACAACCTATTCGAGATAATAACCGCCAACGCGCCACTTGCCGTCGTCTCCGCGCATTGGGATGATTTTTTCGGTGACGGATTTCTGTTTGCTGAACTCGCTGTCGAACATTATCACCACGTATTCACCTTCGGGCGCGTTCGGCATTGACGTCGTATACGTCGCCGACTTCAATGAGCGCCCGACCACAGTTCCGACCTCGCGCATATCTTTAGCAACTTTCTCCCATTGTTGCTTATCAACAGTGTTTTGAAAGACCGCTGACGCGCTGGCCCAACTGGCTGCATAATCGCCCGCATCTACCTGCGCCAGCCATGATTGGGCAACACCCAACGCGACCTGTTCGGTATCATCGGTTTCGGCTAAAACGTGCAATGGCAGCAATAACAGAGTGAGTATAAAAATGAGTCTGGCTTTCATGAAGTAAAGCTCCTATGCGGCAATTCCTGAAACGGTTAGTTGATGTACGTCTGTTCGATCGCTGGCGTGCTCAATAGTGAGGGAGATTATATTGCCTGTGGCATCGAGATCCACGATGGTATTTTCGTCAAGATCTTTGGTTTCCACCACATCGGCCTCTTTAAGCTCAATGTAAAGAGTATCCGTGTCTCGAAAGTAACTCATTTTCATGGCTTGAAGCCTCGATCAAAAAACGCATTATGAACGGTCTCGCCATCATCGAGTAAAATTACGCGTAGATAGCGATTTGCCACTTCGTCAATTTTAGCCCATTTTCGGATGCGACCGTCACTCTGTAATTCCACTTTTTCAGCATTCTCTATAACGTATTGAATCCATTGATGCTTGATGCCGGCGCGGTCAGGCCTTAATTGCAACGAATCAAAATATTTCGTGGTCTTCATGGGCCAGTCAATCACCGTGAAACGGGAGGGAGTGCCACGCAATACCTAAAATTAATGTACCCCATGCATCCCGCGCCGCAGCAGCGGCGAGATCAGTAAGAGGAACACCGCCACCCCGACCGCAATCCAGCCTACCTGGGAGTACACCTCCAGCACCTTCTGCGTTGCTTCGGCGGGCGCCATCGCCACGCCTTCAATCTCTTCACCTCCGGTAAGCGTCGCGATTTGGCTGGCGATAAAGTTGGCGGCTGCCGATGCCAGAAACCAGACTCCCATCATCATGCCGACCACGCGCGTGACGCTGAGTTTGGTAATCATCGACAGGCCAACCGGCGACAAACACAGCTCGCCCATTGTGTGTAGCAAATAGATGATGACCAGCCACATTAGCCCCGTTTGGGCGGGGTCGCCCAATTTAGCGCCAAACACCAGCGCCAAAAAACCGAGGCCGACCAGAAATATGCCCATGGCAAACTTCACTGGTGTGCTGGGCTCCCAATGGTGCCGCGCCAGCCAGGTCCACAGCCACGCGAAAATCGGCGCCAGCGTAAAGATAAAGAACGAGTTCAGCGACTGAAACATGGAGGCGGGAATTTCCCAGCTGAAAAAGCCGCGGTCCACGGAACGGTCGGCAAATAAGTTGAGTGATGAGCCGGCTTGTTCGAACAAGGCCCAAAACAACACCGAAAACATAATCAAGGTGGCGGCAACTAGCATGCGATCGCGTTCCTGCGGCTCACACTGGGTAAACGAGAATATCGTGATCACGGCCAGCATCAGTCCGCCGAAACCGATGAGCATATTCCCCACCACTTCCTGATGTTGAATTAATTGCCAGACCACGAACACGCCGAGGACACCGCCCAAGTAGATCATCCATTCCCGGCGTATGCCGAACACGAGTTCCTGCAGGCGTTCTAGGCTGGGCGGCTCGGCGTGACCAAGCAGATGCGGCTGGCCGTACAAGAAAGTCACCAGGCCAAACAACATGCCAAAACCAGCCAGCCCAAATCCGTAGGCCCAGCCGTAAGTTTGCCCCAGCCAGCCGCACAATAGGGCAGCCGCAAACGCGCCAATGTTGATGCCCATATAAAAGATAGTAAAACCGCCGTCGCGACGCGGATCGTCTTTCTCGTACAGCGCGCCAACAATAGTGGAAATGTTGGCCTTGAGGAAACCGACGCCGGTAATAATCAGCGCCAGTGAGAAATAAAATACCTGCAAATAGAAGGGGTCGCGAACCACACCTTCAGCGCTGCGAACTGCCGGTTCACCTTCGAAGGCCATTCCGAAGTGGCCCAACACCAGCAGTATGGCGCCATAAGTCACTGCCTTGCGCGAGCCTAGGTAGCGGTCGGCTAGAATGCCGCCGATCACCGGCATCACGTACACCATCGCGGTATAGGCACCATAAATTAAATAGGCTTTTTTATCTGAAAACAGAAAATGTTGGGTCAGGTAAAAAATCAGCAGCGCGCGCATGCCGTAGTAAGAGAAGCGCTCCCATAACTCGGTTGTGAAACAGACGAATAGGCCGCGTGGGTGGCCGAGCACGTCGGTATTGTTATTTTCGTAACTAAGCACCTGCTCGGTTGCCATAAAACGCTCCAGGCTTGTGGTTGTTTTGCTAGTTGCCGGCGCAGATATTATCACAGCCATAAATCAGCGGGTACGATTGACACCGATCCCGCATCATCAAAGCGAGCCGCGGCTATGGGCATTGGTATCAGTATAAGACCATAAAAATCAAACACATACCAGCTGGTCAAAAGACGGGCAAACAAACCGCAAGCTGCTAGACTTTAATAAAGGATTCATTAAAGCAGTTATAAATCATGGTATTTCGCAGCTTACGCGACCGCATTCTATTTTTCTTCTCCCTGCTTCTGATAGTGGTGCAACTTATTGCGTTCTTTGTAGTGAGCACCGCGAATTTACAGATCACCGAAGAGCAAAATGCCAATGCATTAGCCGTTGGCGGGCGCGTGTTTAATCGCGAGCTGGAGCAAAATCAGCAGCGTCTGTTGCAAAGCGCTCGCATTCTTTCTGCCGACACCAGTTTTCAGGCTGCCATCGCGACGCAAGCGCCGCAGGACCTGGGTTTAGTGCTGGAGAGCAAGCGCGCGCTTTTCGAAGCAGACTTCATGTTGCTTAGCGGGCTGGATAAAAGCCTGGTAGCAGCCACGCATTACTCTATTGACCAAGAAACGCCCGGTTTGATCGCGAGCATGATTGACCGCGCCAAGGACGAAGGCCATGCGGAAGGTGCGGTGATTATTGATGAGCAAGCCTATCAACTGGCGGTCGCGCCAGTGTTAGCGCCGCATCCCGTCGCCTGGGTTGCGCTTGGTGTTGCGATTGACGACGCGCTTGCCGCTAACCTCTACCAGGTAACGGGCTTGCAAGTTTCGTTTTTCAAGCAATCTGATTCTACATTCAAGCTGTTAGCCTCAACCTTGGAAGAACACATTAATGCGCTGCAGACGGCGCTCGACAACCAGTTGTTGACTACCCAAGGAGCAAGCTCGCCATTGCGGGTTGCGGGTTATAAAACATCAGTTTCCGCCTTGGGTAGTGAACAATCGCCGGTGATCGCTGTACTCCAGCGCTCCGACCACGATGGTATGTTGGCTTTTGAAAAACTGCGCAACACCCTGTTGATGCTGGTCGCTTTTAGTCTTTTCCTGTCGTTGGTTGGTGGTTATGTAATCGCGAACAACATTACGCGACCCGTCAAGCTGCTGGCGAGCTTCGCACGCAAAATTCAAGGCGGCGACTACGGGGGCAAGGTCACCATTGAGCAGGTTGACGAAATTGGCGCATTGGCAGCGTCACTCAATCATATGAGTGATGGGGTGGCCGAACGCGAACAGGAAATCTTACGTCTCGCGTACGCCGACACGCTAACCGGCTTGCCAAATCGCGCCATGTTTAATGATCGCCTCAGTCAGGCCGTTCATTTTGGCATGCGTGCCGGCACGCCATTTACCGTGTTGATGATGGATTTGGACCGCTTTAAATACATCAACGATGTGCTAGGCCATGAAGCCGGCGACAAAGTACTGCAGGAAGTGTCGACGCGCCTGCAAAAAGTGTTGCGCGACTCGGATACCGTTGCCCGCCTGGGCGGCGATGAATTCGCGCTATTACTCGCCACCGGCAATCCAGAGCGAGTGCAAACGGCGGTGCATAGAATTTTGCACGTATTGGAAGAGCCCGTTACCTTGAACAATCAACCAGTGGATATCGGCGGCAGCATTGGTATCGCCACATTCCCGGAACACGGCGAACAAGCGAGCACGCTGTTGCGGCATGCCGATATCGCCATGTACTCGGCCAAGCGCACCAATAGCGGTTTTGCGTTTTATGACTCGGAATGTGACGCACACCAACAAGAGCATTTATCCCTGCTTGGTGATCTGCGCCGCGCGGTGGAGTGCGATGAGCTGGAAATCTACTTCCAGCCAAAAATCACGTTTGACAAGTCAGACGTTATAGCCGTGGAAACCCTGATGCGCTGGCAGCATCCCGAGCGTGGCCTGGTGCCACCGGCGGAATTTATTCCGTTTGCCGAGCATACCGGGGCAATACGCTTGATTACGGGTTGGCTCATTGAAAACGCAATGGCTCAATGCGGCCACTGGTATAAACAAAAAATGCCAATAAAGATCTCGCTGAATATTTCCGCGCGTGATCTATTGAACCCCGAATTGCCGACCATCATGCGGCAAGCACTCGAAAAAAATGGCGTGCCGTCACGCATGGTATGTCTGGAGATTACTGAAAGTGCGTTGATGGAAGACCCAGTCAAGGCGCACAAAACCGTGACCCTGTTGCATGACATGGGTTTGGAATTGTCTATTGACGACTATGGGACCGGCTATTCGTCGTTGGCCTACGTGAAGAATCTACCAGTGAACGAATTAAAAATTGATCGTGAGTTTGTGAAGAACATGGTTAGCAGTGCAGAAGACATTGCCATCGTGCGCTCTACCATTGAGTTGGGTCACAATTTGGGCCTTAAGGTGGTAGCCGAAGGTATAGAGAATGAGCAAGAGCTGGCCATGCTAAAAGAGTTTGGCTGTGACGAAGCGCAGGGTTTTCTTATCAGCGAAGCGCTAACGGCGGATGATCTGGAGCAATGGCTGCACGAAAACTATGATAGACCCATGCCAGCGGTTTTTAATGTGAACAAGCGAGCTGCTAACGAATAGCAGTAAAGTTTCACAAGCGTAATGATTTAACCGGCGCTGCTTGCCGATTTCAGCAAAAAGCCAAAATCAAACGTCGACTTACGATACAAATGACTGGGAATGTTTGCCTTTATCTTCTCGTGCAGTTCCGGCAACTTCGACCAATGTATCCCTTGTTTGTAATGATGCGCCGTATGGTAACCAAGATTCCCGGTTAAAATGTTGAACCAGCGGCTGGTGTTGTTGTAACTCGCCTCGAAGGGATTGTCGGTGTCGAGACCGCTATGGTGGTCGTAGGTGACCCAGGCAGTAAACACAAGACTGAAAACCATCGGTATGATAAATACAAACAATGCCGGTAATGGCCGCATATAAAATAACAGCAACACGGCCGCAAACGTCAGCAATCCAAAAATCAAAAAAGCACGCTGCGCCTTGTGATGCTTTTTGCCAACCTGGTAACCGCGGTAATAGGCAGTTGCCGCGACCTTCACGCTGTATTCAAGCGCACTCATGCAACTGCCGTCGCGCCGTTGCCAGCGGCTTTCGTCTTTGGCCTGGTCAAGATAGTTATGATGATGCCCCAGCACATGGTGCAATACCCACAGGTTTGTGGTCACCCCGGTATGCAGCGCATAACAAAACTCCAGCGCCCGATTCAAAATGGTAAAACGGAACGTCATGGTGTGCTGATGGTGGTGATGCCAGGCGCAGATAACGCCTTTAAAAGACAGTGTCAAAAGCAAATAGCCGAACAACAACCAGGCACCGTCAATGGTGAAATAGACAGTAAAGTCGATGGCGGTTAGGGCTAATATCAGGAGTACGGGCAAACGATCGGCTGGGTATCTGAACATATTAGAAATTATTCGCGGGTGACGATACTTTGAATTTAAGTTTAGCACGTACCGAAGGCGGCGGAGCGCTAACTGGCAAATGCTGGAATTAATCCACAAGTCTGCTCGCCATTCGCTCAAAGTTAAGGCTTTGTGGCTGATCACTTAGGTATATTAATGTCGCCTTAGCCTGCCGGCAGACTGATTTTTGAGCATTTGCGCTGGCCGCGCGTAACCGTAAAGGTATGTTGGCTTGCGTGCGCCATTGGTTTATTGTTATGCCGGCTCGAATCCCGGCAAGCCGAAAGAATACTGGCCATTAACAGCGAAAGAGAGTCGATAATGCCAAACGATGGCTCTGCGAGTACTGTGAAAAGCCTCGAAGAAGAACTTGTCGCATTGCTCGCGAAGGAAGGCAAAAAGGTCCCAATACCTGTATTCCTCACCGCAGCAATGATTGCGGCATTGGCCTCTTCTCAACTTCCTGCTATCGCCTGGGCCTCCTGGCTTGCCCTTGTTGCTGCGATGCTTACGTTACGCTGGGTAGCGCTCAGCCGCCTGCCGGGCATGTCGCATCTGAGCGGCCGGCAGCAATTGCGTATTGCCGTGTTTCTCAGTGGCTTGCACGGCGTGGCGCATGCTTTGTCACTCGGCTTTATCCCTTACCTTCCCGAGTTTGAACGCGCGATTCAATCGATGTTGCTGGTCGCGATGTGCACTGCATCGATTGCCACATCCGCTGGCTACAAACCAGTTTTCCTGGCTTATCAGTTGCCGATCATCATACCGTTATCGGTGCTGTGGGCGATTAGCCCAGGAATCGCAGATCCAGGGTGGAAAGAGGTCTCGCTGTCATTGTTGATTCTTATGATGGGCGGAGTTTTAACGACACTGGCCACCGATGCGTTCAAACTTTTTCGTGATTCGTTTGATATTCGCCTGCAACAAATGGCATTGAACAAACAATTGCAATCCGCGTTGGATGATGCGGAAGCGGCCAATAATGCGAAAACACGTTTTCTCGCCTCGGCCAGCCACGATCTGCGGCAACCGATTCACGCGTTGTCGCTATTCTCCGCGGCATTGTCCATGCGCGAGCTGGACGAGCGTAGCAGAGATATCGCCCAACACATGGACACCGCGTTGCAGTCCCTCGCATCACAGTTGGATGCGCTGCTCGATATTTCCAAGCTCGACGCCGGCGTGGTGCAAGCCAATAATACGCAGCTCAATCTTAAAAACTTGCTCGCGCACGTTTACGAAGAGTTTGTGCAGGATGCTCGCGATAAAGGGCTTGATATGGTCTTAAAGTGTTCGCCGGATGCGTTCATCGAGACTGACCAAATACTGTTTATGCGTGTTATCCGTAACTTGCTCGGCAACGCGATCAAGTATAGCGACAGTGGGCAGGTAAGCCTGGTAGTTACAGACCGACCAGGATTTCATGTTGTAACCATCACCGATACTGGGCACGGAATTGCCGAACAGGAGCAAGCGCATATCTTTGAAGAATTCTATCAGGTCGACAATCCTCAGCGCGACCGCACCAAGGGTTTGGGTCTAGGGCTCGCCATCGTCAAACGGTTGGCGGATCTGTTGCAGATTGATATGCAGATGCAATCTACCGCGGGCGAAGGCACCGTGTTTTCGCTAACAGCGCCCGCGGTGGAACCCATAGAAAGTATTGCAGACTGCGAAGCGCCGTTAGCGGCATCGTTTGACGATTTGCATGTGCTTGTCGTCGATGACGAAGCTGAGGTTGCTGTCGGCATGCAAACCTTGCTTGAGGGCATGGGTTGCGAAGTTGCAATCGCCGATTGCACCCGCCGGGCCGTCGCCTCGGCTCGCGCGCAAAAACCCGACATCATATTGGTAGACTTTCGCCTGCGCGGTCAGGATAACGGCATCGATACCGTACAAACAATCCAGTTTTTGTACCCCGACATCCCGGCCATTCTAATCAGTGGCGATACGGCGCCAGACCGGTTGCGCGAGGCCGAAGAGGCGCGCATAGAATTGCTGCACAAGCCGGTTCCGGTTAATGTATTGAAACAGGCGATAACACGGGTGTGCAATCTGTAAGGAGTGGTATTTGAAAAAAGTGAGAGGTGCAGTCGCGGCCGGTCATCCCGTTACTGCCGCTGCGGCTGAAGAAATTCTGCACCAAGGAGGCAACGCCTTCGATGCGATTGTGGCCGCACACTTTGCCGCTTGCGTGGCCGAGCCGGTGTTGGCTACATTGGCAGGGGGTGGCTATATGCTTGGCCAGCAAGCCGGTCAGCAGCCAGTGTTGTATGACTTTTTCGCCCAAACTCCCGGTTCAAGGGAGACTTCGAAGCCGTTGGATTTCTATCCGATTTACGCCGACTTTGGCACAGTACGGCAAGAGTTTCATATTGGCCTGGGTTCTGTCGCAGTCCCTGGGTCGGTAAAAGGCATGTTTACAATTCACCGCGACCTCTGTTCGTTACCGATGACCCAGCTGGTCGAACCCGCAGTTAGAGCGGCTAGTAAAGGTGTTGTACTCAACCACCTGCAAGCTAGCATTTTCCATATCGTGCGACCCATTTACGAGGCGACCGCGGCCGTTAGGGCAAATTATTCTTCTTTGGCGAATGATGATCGACTGGTCGAGGAGGGAGATGTACTGGTGCAGCCTGAGTTAGCCGCTGCGATCGAAGCCATAGGCCGCGAGGGAGACCGACTCTTTTACGAAGGGGAAATGGCGGCGGGCATTGCCGATCTCTGCCAGCAGAGTGGCGGTTACCTGAGCCGTACAGATTTACGCCAGTATAAAGTCATCCAACGTCAGCCGTTGCAAGTGCGCTATCGCGATGTGGTATTGCACACCAATCCGCCCCCCTCGTCTGGCGGGATACTCATTGCATTTGCGTTAGATATGTTAGAGCAATTTGCCCTCAAAAAAATTGAGTACGGCAGTTTAGAATATTTGCAATTATTAGCGACCGTCATGGAGCAAACCAATGCAGCGAGACTCGACTATCTTGCTGAGCAGGTGCGCGGAGAGGCGACTCATTTGCTGGATCAAAACTACCTGGAAAAGTACCGTGCACAAGTTGCGGGACGGGCGCGATGTCAACGTGGCACAAGTCATATCAGCGTGGTGGACAGTGCCGGAAACACCGCTGCCATGACAGTAAGTAATGGCGAAGGTTGCGGTCACTTGTTGCCGGGTACCGGCATCATGTTGAACAATATTTTGGGAGAAGAAGACCTTAACCCAAACGGATTTCATCAGTGGCAACCAAACCAGCGAATGACTTCAATGATGTCTCCGGCGCTATTACAGTTGCCAAACGGAACAATCGTTGCGCTCGGCTCGGGCGGTTCAAACCGTATTAGAACGGCGATACTGCAGGTTGTGCTTAACCTGGTAGATTTCGACATGTCACCGGAACAGGCTGTGGTGGCCGCACGTATTCATTGCGAAGCCGGGCACTTGAATATCGAACCAGGCTTTGCGCGCGAAACTGTCGCGATGCTGCAGCAAGAGTTTCCCGATAACGAGTGTTGGGCTAGCTTGAATCTCTTTTTTGGTGGGGTGCATACCGTGGAGTGGGACGGCGGCAAATTTCATGGTGTTGGCGACCCGCGTAGGGGTGGTGTTGGTTTGGTAGTGGAGGAATAACAATGCGTGTACTCAAACTGGGAACGCCGGATCACGAATCCGTTGCAGCAGTGGCTAATCTATTCGATCAGTATCGGCAATTCTATAAGGAGCCTGCGAATTTGGAAGCTTGCAGCCAGTACATTAAGGAGCGTACAACGCGCGATGAATCAACTATCTTTTTCGCGCAGAACGCCGCGAACGAGATTGTTGGTTTTACGCAATTGTATAACTCATTTTGTTCGGTGGAACTTCAGCCTCTAGTCTATTTATATGATTTGTTCGTGTTGCCCAGTGCGCGGCGCACTGGAGCGGCGCGAGCGCTAATGGCTGAGGCCAAGAAATACGCTATACACTGTGGCGCATGCCGACTCACTCTAGCCACGCAAAAAACCAACTCCAAGGCGCAGAGTTTGTACGAATCGCTGGGCTATAAGCGAGACGGTGAGTTTTATAACTATGATTTGAGCCTCTAGCAACTACGCGGGCTTACTCTTATGTGCAAGTGTGTGCGCGTTCTGCTCCCAGTTTACGCCGTCGAATTGCACGACGACTAGCGATTCTGGTTTCGTATCCAAACAGCGCGCATTCACAGCGTAGCCATCCGGGTTTGAGCGCGGCGTATAGAACGGTTTGACACCACACACTTTGCAGAACATATGTTTGGCGACACCGGTATTGAACGTATAGGTCGTGATATTTTCCTCGCCCTGCAACAGCTTAAAGTTTGTCTTCGGCAAAATTAAGTGCAGGTATCCGGATTTTGCGCAAATCGAACAGTTGCACTCTTCAACTTCCAGTTCCGTCGGCGCTTCTATCTCGAATTTGATTGCACTACAGTGACAGCTTCCGTGGTACTTCATCATTAAACTCCTGGAATGGATAAGTAACGCTACGCTAATTCGCTTGGTCACATCAACTGAATCTTATGCTAATCGTCAGTCTATTATCCCGCAGGCAATATTTTAGCCAAACGCTCGGTTCAGTATAAGAATTTTATTGCCCTTGACTTAGATGAAAACGCAATCGATTGATTTATGGTGTATTGGGTCTCAAAGCGCTACTGGGCGATGACGCTTTAGCCTCAGAGTCCATCGTCGCAGGGCTGGTCGATTTTCTACAAAGTTGTATGAACTATTCCGGCAGTCGTTACTACACTAGGTTCTCGCTGTTCGAACACGAAGTTGTTTACCCGAACCAAAAATTAATGGCAATCTCTACTTCCTCGCTGGCAACAAGCTCCACGATATCACCTACGCCCATGCGCTGTACGATCTGGAAAAGCTGGGTTACGATGATCTCGCAAGCAAAGGTATTGACGCGCTGCGCAGGCACATAACCCTGAGCTGTGGCGTAAAAGAAGGCTTGCAACCGTTGCAAGGGAATGCTATTTACGATCCGGAGGAGGGGACGTTTTGGCAATCCGACGTTGACGAGCCGCATAATATCAAATTGGCATATTCAGTTTGTCACTACTCAAACTTGTCGATAAGAAAGACAGACAACGCGTCTTGCGTCAAATTTCCCAACACTGGGAAAGATATCGCTAATCTTATGATTTACTATGGGAGGAACACTTAACGTGATACGCACTGTAATAGCAGAAGACGCCTCGAACCTCTGTGCTATTTATAATCACTACATTCAAAACACGACTGTCACCTTCGAAGAGGAAAGTGTGACGGCGGCAACGATGGAACAACGCATAGCTGAGGTCTCCGTACAGCATCCCTGGCTGGTATGCGATTTAGAAGGCGAACTGGCAGGGTATGCCTATGCAAGCCCATGGAAATCCCGCTGTGCCTATCGGTTTTCAGTCGAAACAACGGTATACCTGTCGCCCAATCATTTTGGCGAGGGCATCGGAACTGGGTTATACGAAAGCTTGATTGAAGATCTCAAACTGACGGACATGCATAGTCTTATAGCGGGTATAGCGTTACCGAATGAAGCGAGTATTGCCCTGCATGAAAAATTAGGGTTTGAGAAAATAGGCCAGTTTAACGAGGTCGGTAGAAAATTTGATCAATGGATTGACGTCGGTTATTGGGAGCTTATATTTAACGATTTATAGCGACTCGAGCTCTCCACAATTCCTCCCATATTCATAGCTATTTCTCCCGCTGTTGCCATATCTCTATTGAGCGGAATCCACCCACTGTTTGATGCGTCGCTCCAGAATATCCAGCGGAATCGGACCGGCTTCGAGCACGCGATCATGGAAGATCCGAATATCGAATTTCTCTCCCAAAGCCTGTTGCGCATTCGAACGCAACTCTTGCAGTTTTAATTCGCCCATTTTGTAAGCCAACGCCTGCCCGGGCCAGACAATATAACGATCGATTTCCACTTCAATATCATGCTGCGCTTTGGCGCTGTTGGCTTGAAAAAAATCGATTGCCCTGGAGCGGCTCCAACCCATGCTATGCATGCCGGTATCTACTACCAGGCGTATGGCGCGCCACATTTCGTACGTTAGCTGACCAAATTTGCTGTAGGGGTCGGAATAAAAACCCATGTCTTCGCCAAGGCTCTCGGAATAAAGCCCCCATCCTTCGACAAACGCGGTAAAAAATAACAATTGGCGCCGCCAAAGATGTAGGTCGGCTTGTTCCTGCGCCAGTGCTATTTGCAAATGATGGCCTGGCATCGCTTCATGCACGGTCAATGCCTCCATTTCCCATATCGGTCGGCTTTTAAGGTCATAAGTATTAGCGTAAAAAATACCGGGCCTGGCGGCTTCGATGGAACCCGGCATGTAATACGCTGTGGTCTGCGACTTTTCGGCATAGGCGGGAATGGGCTTCACGCCGTAAGGCAAACGTGGCAATATGCTGAACAGCTTTGGCAACTCGGCATCGGCGCGCTTGGCAATGTCCCTGTATGCAACTAACAGTTGTTCTTTGTTGGTAAAAAAGAATTGTGAATCGGTGCGCAGGAATTCCGTGAATTCGGCAAATGACCCCTTGAAACCACTATCTTTTATCACGCGGTCCATTTCAGCACGAATGCGTTTGACTTCATCCAGCCCAATGTGGTGAATTTGCTGCGGCGTTAGTGACGTAGTCGTCGAGCGCATGGCGCGAAAACGATACCACGCATCACCCTGCGGCAAATCTTTGGCGCCGATTGTGGTGCGGGCGCTGGGCAGGTAATCCTCTTGCAGAAACGCCAGTAAACGTTCGAATGCAGGTACAATTTGTTTGCGATACGCTTTTACGGCGCTGTCGCGTAATTTTTTTTGCTCACGTTCGTCCACGCTAGCCGGAAACTTTTTAAACGCCGCGAGCAGGGGACTTTGCAGCGGATCTTCAAACAATTGATTCCGCACTTGTTGTGGCACGTCGCGCAAGGTGATTTGTGGTGGTGTAATTCCTTGTGCCAAGCCGCGTCGCATTAACGCAATGGCTTGATCGATAGTTTTTGGCGCGGCGCGCAAGCGCGCCATGATGTCATCGTAGTCGCTGCGTTTGGCGGCGGGCATAATATTCATATTCTGTGCGATATCTTGCTGCACACCGCCCATTTGGTTTACCGGCAGCAATTCTTCGGGAAATTGCAACGATTCCACATCCCAACCCAGTACCTTGTGAGCGAGGTCGTAGTCGAGCTTTGCAGCAGTTGACAGCGCATCGCGTTTAATTTTTTGCACTATGGCAAACAGTTTGCGCGTTTCCTCCTCACGCCGTTCCACCGCGGCCTGCGACCAATCGGTCCAACGATGGTTTTGCCCGGGGTAGCCCTCCTGGGTGGCAAGTTCCGGGAATTCGGTCATGTTGTAGTTGTAAAGCACGTCCAGGAATTGCATCAGGCGCGCGTCTTCACTGTTGAAGTTTACATTGGCTTCAACCGACTGGAGTTGAGTAGAGAATTCGGACAGGGTGGCGTGTGTGTTGGCTGATGCAGCTAATGTGCAAGTTAGCAACGCATAGCTGATCAGACATGCTATGCGGGCACGGCGTTGGGAGTTCTGGAACATAGTCGTTTTCTCTGATGCGTGCAGTATGCAAATATTACACGGATGCTTTGCTGGAAACACTACTCAGGCTTTTGCACCACCCGAAACACCATCGTTGTAGCAGCCCCAAAGCCCAATAGCCAGCGTAAGTAGCTGAAAGACTCCGTATGCGTCGCTGTAAAACCTTGTCGTTCATATAAACGCCTGGCCGCAGGATTGGTATCAATAACATCGAGCCTTATGTGAGAAATTTCGTTTTCGCGGGCGTATCTTTTCAGTTCGTCCAGCAGTGCTGTGCCTATTCCATGTCCTCGGAATTCATGAGTCACGGCGATTCCATCCATCAACAATTCCAATTGTTTTGTCTGCCTTGCGTACAAGCTGAAAATTAATGCTGCCCATACACCGCGAAGAAGTCCTAAATGATGAAACAGCTGTTTCGTCGTTATACCGTTTGTCAGTGAGCCCTGGGGTGTATGAAACCCGGCTATTCCCGCTAACTTCCCGTTTGCAATGGCAGCTACAGCGAAGGGTAGTAGCAGTGATTCCGATAATAGTTGCAACCGCTTTTTTTTATCTCGTATTGCAACTGAGAACTTTTCCCCGAATGCTTCATCATATAACTTTGCGGCGTCATGGCGTAGCGATTCCGGTATACCAATCTCAAATTGAATTTCTTCAGTCATTGCAAATCAATTAGCGCAGCGCATTAAAGCGTAATGAAATTGTGGCACCACCAAGCTCTTTGGACTCGCCTATTTCCAACTTGGCGCCAAGCCAATCCGTGATGCGTGCCACGATAAACCACCGTTATTATTACCGAGCTGTAACGGGAATTATAGGTGTGTAACGGTTTGTATCACGATCGTCTATTCCGTCAGTAAGCGGAATAGGTGAATTGCTGCAAATGCGCTTCGTTGAAACGCCGCATTCGATTTGTGGTAAAGGTTAAATCAGAAAATTAACGCCGGGCTAACAAGCTAGTGGCAACTCGCGCCCGTTGACTATCTGCCGTCATGACAACACGGCCTTTCGCGTAACCTGTGCGGTCGCCTAAACCCAAACGGCGCGCCTTCGTGGCAGTCATGGTTGGGTCACCTGGGTTGAAAACTCGCAACGTACCGGAGTAGTCCGCCATATAAAATGGCTTGTTCCAGCTATTCACCAGCGCCGTGTCTTCGCGGGAAAAGTAGC